>NC_009667.1:1087500-1345000 GCF_000017405.1 Brucella anthropi ATCC 49188 | reverse complement strand
GATCCCATGCTGAAGCTTCCGTCACCGTTGAGCTTCAGCAGCTTGAGATGCACCAGCGTTTGGCAAAGTCCGTGCACACTGCTTTTCGGCAAGCCAGTCCGACGGGCCAGATCGGAAAGCTTGAGCCCGTCCGCAGACCCCTTGCCGCCTTCCTGCGTGGATTTCGCGATCTGATCCAGAATTTGCGCCGCACGCATAACTGCCGGCACCAGTTTCTGGGAACTCTCTTCGTCGCTCACCGTTTTCGTCATAGCTTTGCGTTCACCTGATCGACCGCCTGATTAACCGTTTGACTTTGATTATTACGGGCTGTTTAATTCAAAATATCGTAAGCCGTTCAATATACTGAACGAGCTTTCTCTGCAAGACTGGGATGGAACATCAATATGCTCGCTTTGAAAGACCCCTCGCTGCTCAAATCGCAATGCCTTGTTGACGGGCGCTGGATAGACGCCACGGACGGCACCAAGATCGACGTGACCAATCCGGCAGACGGCTCGGTCATCGGCACAGTTCCCTCTCTTTCTGTCGCGACCATCAAGGAAGCTATCGACGCTTCCGCAAAGGCTTTCCCGGCATGGGCCGCCAAGACCGCCAAGGAGCGCACAGCGATCCTGCGTAAATGGTTCGATCTCATCGTTGCCAATGCCGACGATATCGCTCTTATCATGACGTCGGAACAGGGCAAGCCGCTTGCTGAGGCACGCGGCGAAGTTCTCTATGCGGCATCATTCATCGAATGGTTCGCTGAAGAAGCAAAGCGCGTCTATGGAGACACTATCCCTGCCCCGCAGGCGGGACAGCGCCTGACGGTCATCCGCCAGCCGGTCGGCGTCACCGCTGCAATCACACCATGGAACTTCCCGGCAGCGATGATTACCCGCAAGGCAGCCCCTGCTCTTGCGGCCGGTTGCACCATGATCGTGCGCCCCGCCGACCTCACGCCGCTGACGGCACTGGCGCTTGGCGTTCTTGCCGAAAAGGCAGGCATTCCGGCTGGCGTTCTCCAGATCGTTACCGGCAAGGCGCGTGAAATTGGTGCCGAACTGACAAGCAATGATATTGTGCGCAAGCTCTCCTTCACCGGCTCGACGGAAGTCGGACGCCTGCTGATGGCGCAATGCGCCCCGACCATCAAGCGCATCTCGCTGGAACTTGGCGGCAATGCGCCGTTCATCGTGTTCGACGATGCTGATCTGGACGCCGCCGTCGACGGTGCCATGATTTCCAAATACCGCAATGCGGGCCAGACCTGTGTCTGCGCCAACCGCATCTATGTGCAGCGCAGGATCTACGACAAGTTCGCTGAAAAGCTCGCGGCCAAGGTCAAGGAACTCAAGGTCGGCAATGGCACAGAACCGGGTGTCGTCATCGGCCCAATGATCGAACCGAAGGCCATCACCAAGGTCAAGGCACATATTGACGATGCCGTATCCAAGGGCGCGAAGCTCATCACCGGCGGCAAGGAACTGGGCGGCCTGTTCTTCGAACCGGGCGTGCTGACGGGCGTAACGCCTGACATGATCGTAGCCAAGGAAGAAACTTTCGGCCCGCTGGCCCCACTCTTCGCCTTCGACACGGAAGAAGAAGTCATCGCCATGGCCAATGACACGATCTTCGGTCTGGCGGCTTATTTCTATACGGAGAATTTCAGCCGTGCGATCCGTGTCAGCGAAGGACTGGAATACGGCATGGTCGGCCACAATACCGGGCTCATTTCCAACGAAGTCGCGCCCTTTGGCGGCGTGAAGCAGTCAGGCCTCGGTCGCGAGGGCTCCAAATACGGCATCGAGGAATATCTCGAGACCAAATATATCTGCAGCGCCTACAAGCGTTAAAAACCGCTGTTTTCCATACCGTTCCCTGGAAAGCAGTGTCAAAAAAGATGGCGCGCATTGTTCGCGCCATCTTTTTTATTTATAGACGGTGCAACTACTAATATGGCTTCCGCCAAAGATAATCCGGAAAATATATGCTGCGCCGCCTTTACGACTGGACGATTTCGCTTGCCGCAAGAAAATCCGCCGAATGGTGGCTCGCCATCATCGCCTTTGTAGAAAGCTCGGTCTTTCTTGTCCCCGCCGACGTCCTGTTTCTGCCCATGGCACTTGCCCGCCCCGAACGCGCCTGGCGTTATGCCTTCATCGCAACAGTGGCTTCCGTCCTTGGCGGCATTGCGGGCTGGTATCTCGGCTATCATGCCTACGAGCAGATCGCCAAACCGGTACTCGAGATGTACGGCAAGCTCGACACGTTCGAGCAATTGCGCGGTACAACCAGCGCCGACACCATTCTATTGATGCTGATCACCTCCGGCCTTGCACATCTGCCGCCGATCAAGGTGGTGACGATCCTGTCCGGTGCAGCTGGCATCAATATCTGGCTCTTCATCGCATCGGCGATCGTTGCGCGCGGTGCGCGTTTCTATTTCCTCGCCTGGCTGCTGCGCCGTTATGGCGAACCGATCCGCGATTTCATCGAAAAGCGTCTTGGCCTGATCGCAAGTCTCGTAGCTGTCGTCCTGATCGCGCTCTTCTTTGCTGTGAAATATCTTCACGCCTGAGCGGTTCGCCCAAACTCGGTCAAAATAAATTGCTTGGAGACAAGCAAGCAGTTTGCCTTAAGAATAAGAGAGCCTTTTCAGGGAATCCCATATGGCGTTTGCACTCAATAATCCGGTCGGCAAAACACAGGCATGGACCGCAGGCATCATGACCATCGGCCTCGCCGCAACTGTCGGCACGGCACTGGGCTTCGAGCATCTGGCTGGCTTCATGCCCTGCAAGCTCTGTCTCGAACAGCGCACGCCTTACTATATCGGCGTTCCGGTTCTGGCTGCAGCTTGGGTCTCCTACGGCCTGAAATGGCCCCCGATCCTGACGCGCGGTCTTATCCTGATCGGCGCACTCTTGATGACCTTCGGGCTGGCGCTTGCCATCTATCATACCGGCGTTGAACTGAAATACTGGCCGGGACCGGTTGATTGCAGTGCCGCGACAATGAAAGTCACGCTGGATGCAGGCAATCTCCTGAGCGACCTCAATTCGACGCGTCCGCCCGCATGCGACAGCGCGCCGGGCCACTTCCTCGGCCTGTCCTTTGCCGGATGGAACGTCGTCGCAAGCCTGCTCTTTGCAGCTATCGGCTACTACGGCGCTTTTGCGAAAAGTGGGAAGTAAAAGCGGGAAACTATAGGGATCAGGGCTCCAGTTCGACATCCCAGTAAAGAAAATCGAGCCAGCTATCGTGCAGATGGTTGGGTGGGAAAAGGCGGCCGTTATTGTGCAGGTCCTGCACAGTCGGCATGGCTGGCTTCTGGCGCGGCCACATATGCGCGACGGCGGGCATCATTCCGCCCTTGCGCAGATTGCATGGTGAACAGGCGGCGACCACATTTTCCCACGTCGTCTCGCCGCCATGGCAACGCGGGGTAACGTGATCGAAGGTCAGGTCATGCGGCGAGCCGCAATACTGGCACTCGAAACGATCACGCAAAAAGACGTTGAAGCGCGTGAACGCAGGATAGCGCGGCGGCTTCACATAATCCTTCAGGCAAATCACGCTCGGAACGCGCATGGAGAACGATGGTGAGGAAACGATGTGATCGTATTCCGCCACAATGTTCACGCGTTCGAGAAACACCGCCTTGATCGCATCCTGCCAGGACCAGAGCGACAGGGGATAATAGCTGAGCGGACGGTAATCAGCGTTCAGAACCAGCGCGGGCAAGCCACTGGTCGAGACGGTTCTGGGCGAGACGGCAACAGTCAAGGGCGCACCTCCTTCAGAGCAACTCCGAAAAAGGGCGAAATGGCTCTCCATGCGGAATTGCGCTTTCATCGAAGCGCCGCGCGTCCATTTGGGCGCAACAACGACGCTCCAACCTTCCACGCATCGGTCCAAAAATCGAAATCGATTTTTGAAAAGCCCGATGCGTATTCTCAAATAATTAGAGCACCTTTGTGCGCCCCATAGGGCGCACGGCGCTCTAAGGACGGGACTGCAATCAGCAGAAAATCAAGCTTCCGCGAATCGAAATTCCGTCATCAGCCGATGCGGATAATGTAAGCCCGACGTGACAGGATTGTGAAGCGGAAACGCATTTATGCTTCGGGAAACACGCAAGTTTTACAGCAGCATCTATAAAAGTGGCGCCGCTTCACGCCCCTTGATCGCCGCATAATAAGCCCAGAACAATCGCGCCGCCACGCCGCGCCATGGCGCCCAGTCTTCCGCCAGCTTGCGAAGGGCAACAGCATCGGGCCGGATCTCATGGGCAAAGGCGTGGCCAACAGCCGTCTGCAAGGCCACATCGCCAGCCGGAAACACGTCCGGATGACCGGCAGCAAACAGAAGATAGACCTCCGCCGTCCATGGGCCGATGCCTTTGATGGCCGTCAGTGCCGCGATCGCTTCTTCGGCAGGCAGATCGCAAAGCCCATGCAGGTCGATTGCCCCTTCTGCCAAAGCTTCACTCAAGGCAAACAGCGTTCTCTGCTTGGGACGCGAGAGACCAGCAAAACGCCAAGCCTCCTCCCCGCCCGCAATATAGGTTTCGGGCGTCAGCGGATCGATGGCCTGTTTCAGCCGGGCCCAGATCGCGGTGGCACTGGCCGTCGAAACCTGTTGTGCGACAATGATGGATGCCAGACTTTCAAATCCGGGTTCGGACCGGCGTAGCGGCACCGCATGGGACCGGCTCCGAATATCGGCCAGCCGAATATCGGCGAGAACCAGAGCCTCCAGCCCCGCCTCAATATCGCTCAATGTATCGATCCGCCGCATCGCACAGCCTTTCATTCTCTCGGTGCACAACGTACCAATGGAATCAGATGACATTCAACTGACACCGGCAACTGACATTGAAAACACCATGACCGCACCTGTGTTCCGCTTTGCTCCGAGTCCCAATGGCCAGCTTCACCTTGGCCATGCCTATTCCGCTCTTCTGAACGCAGATATGGCCAAAAAGAGCAACGGGCGCTTCCTGCTGCGCATGGAAGATATCGACACAGCACGCTGTACGCCTGCGCTGGAACAAGGCATTTACGACGATCTCCGCTGGCTTGGCCTGACATGGGAAACCCCTGTGCGCCGCCAGTCGGAACATTTCGGCGAATATCGCAACGCCCTGACCAAACTTGCCGACAAGGGCCTCGTCTATCCGGCATTTCTCAGCCGGGGCGAAGTTCGCGAGCGGATCGGCGAAGCTTTCGCCAAGGGCAAGGACTGGCCTTCCGACCCGGATGGAACACCGCTCTATCCGCAAAGCGAGCGCGATCTGACCGAAAAGGAACAGATGGAGCGTATCGCCTCGGGCATGTCCTATGCCTGGCGGCTCAATATGGAGAAAGCACTCGACATGGCTGGCGAAGCGCTCTTCTGGAACGAAAGCGGCGCGGGGCCGGATGGCGAGACCGGACGCGTGAACGCCGATCCAGCGCAATGGGGCGACGTGGTGATTGCCCGCAAGGACACACCAACCAGCTATCACCTCTCCGTTGTCGTGGACGATGCCTTGCAGGGCATCACCCATGTCGTGCGCGGGCACGATCTGTTTCACGCGACATCCGTGCACCGGCTGCTGCAGAAGCTGCTCGGCCTGCCCGAGCCGCTTTATCACCATCACGATCTGGTGCTGGGCGACGACGGGATGAAACTGTCGAAAAGCCGGCAGGATACAGCGCTCGCATCATTGCGCGAACAAGGCTTTACGCCCGACGATATTCGCGCCAAGCTGTCCCTATAAAAGCTATTTTCGCCGCAGCGTCACAGATGATGTGCCCACGCACCGATTGACGAAAGCACACCAAAGCGGTTCAAAGGCAACATGATAGCTGGCACTGAAGAGTGCCGGCGGTAGATTTGTTTATTTTGAAGGAGGCAGAGCCATGGTTTCTCAGAAAGCCGGTAATTACGTTGAGATAGAAGGCTTGCGCGTTGCCCCTGAACTGGTGGAATTTCTGGCCAAGGAAGCTGCTCCTGGAACCGGTGTGGAGCCGGAAAAGTTCTGGAAGGGCTTTGCCGCCATCATCCGCGATCTCGCACCGAAGAACCGCGCCCTCCTTGCCAAGCGTGACGACCTGCAGGCCAAGATCGATGCCTGGTACAAGCAGAACCGCGACAAGGGCTACAGCCAGGCCGATTACCAGCAGTTCCTGAAGAACATCGGCTATCTCCTGCCGGAAGGCGGAGAGTTCTCGGTTTCGACCACCAATGTCGATCCGGAAATCACCCATATCGCTGGCCCGCAGCTTGTCGTTCCGGTGATGAATGCCCGCTACGCGCTCAACGCCGCTAATGCGCGCTGGGGTTCGCTCTATGATGCGCTCTACGGCACCGACGCGATTTCCGATGCCGACGGCGGGGAAAAGGGCAAGGGCTACAATCCGAAGCGTGGCGAAAAGGTCATCGCCTGGGCGAAAAACTTCCTCGATGAAAGCGCACCGCTTGCCACCGGCAACTGGGCCAATGTCGCCGGTCTCGCCGTCAAGGACGGCAAACTTGAAATCAAGCTGACCGACGGTTCGGCAACGGCGCTCAAGGATGCCAACCAGTTCAAGGGTTATAATGGCGACGCAGCCGCCCCGACCAATGTACTGCTGGCCAAGAACAACATGCATGTCGACATCGTCGTCAATGCGGACCATCCGATCGGCAAGACCGACCCGGCCCATATTGCCGATGTGGTTCTGGAATCTGCCGTCAGCACGATTCAAGATTGCGAAGATTCGATTGCTGCCGTCGATGCCGAAGACAAGGTTGCGGTTTATCGCAACTGGCTCGGCCTGATGAACGGCAAGCTGGAAGACACGTTCGAGAAGAACGGCAAGCAGATGACCCGCCGCCTCAATGGCGACCGCAGCTACAAGGCTGCGGACGGTTCCACGCTGTCGCTCAAGGGCCGCTCCCTGATGCTGGTGCGCAATGTCGGCCACCTCATGACCAATCCGGCAATCATTGATGCCGACGGCCATGAAGTGCCGGAAGGTATCATGGATGCAGCCTTCACCAGCCTGATCGCGCTGCACGATATCGGCCCCAATGGTCGCCACATGAATTCGCGCGAAGGCTCGGTCTATATCGTAAAGCCGAAGATGCACGGCCCGGAAGAAGTGGCTTTCGCCAACGAAATCTTCACCCGTACCGAAGAAATGCTCGGCATGAAGCCGAACACGCTTAAAATCGGCATCATGGACGAGGAACGCCGCACCACGGTTAACCTCAAGGAAGCGATCCGCGCCGCCAAGGAACGTGTCGTCTTCATCAATACCGGCTTCCTTGACCGCACCGGCGACGAGATCCATACCTCGATGGAAGCAGGCCCGATGATCCGCAAGGGCGATATGAAGCAGGCCGCTTGGATCGGTGCTTACGAACAGTGGAATGTCGATATCGGTCTCGAATGCGGCCTTTCCGGCCATGCGCAGATTGGCAAGGGCATGTGGGCCATGCCGGACCTGATGGCAGCCATGCTGGAACAGAAAATCGCCCATCCGAAGGCCGGAGCGAATACCGCATGGGTGCCGTCGCCGACCGCTGCCACCCTTCACGCGACCCACTATCATCAGGTGGATGTTGCTGCCGTTCAGGCAAAGCTGAAGAGCCGTCCGCGCGCCAAGCTCGACGACATTCTGTCGGTGCCGGTCGCAACCCGCCCGAACTGGACGCCGGAAGATATCCAGCACGAAATCGACAATAACGCGCAAGGCATTCTGGGCTACGTCGTGCGCTGGGTCGATCAGGGCGTTGGCTGCTCGAAGGTTCCGGACATCAACAATGTCGGCCTGATGGAAGACCGCGCAACGCTGCGCATCTCCGCACAGCACATCGCCAACTGGCTCTATCATGGCGTCGTTTCGGAAGCCCAAGTGATGGAAACCATGAAGCGCATGGCAGCCGTCGTCGACAAGCAGAACGAAGGCGATGCCCTCTACCGCCCGATGGCCGCTGACTTCGACAAGTCGATTGCCTTCCAGGCCGCATGCGATCTGGTCTTCAAGGGCCGCGAGCAGCCGAACGGCTACACCGAGCCAGTCCTGCATCGCCGCCGTTTGGAACTGAAAGCTCAAGGGTGATTCTTTTCACTTGCAAATGATCGGATACGGCGGGAGAAATCCCGCCGTTTTCTTGTTCAATAAGGTTCTGAAATGACCCTCCTCATCCGCCACGCGACGGAAACCGATCTCCCTGCCCTGCTCGCCATCTATAATGATGCAGTTCAGAACACGCTCGCCATCTGGAATGAAACGCTCGTCGATCTGGAAAACCGTCGCGAATGGCTCAAGGGCCGCAATCGCGATGGCTTTCCGGTTCTGGTGGCCGAACGCGAAGGGCAGGTCGTTGGCTATGCGAGCTATGGCCCGTTCCGTCCGTTCGAGGGTTTTCGCCACTCATCCGAACTTTCGATCTATGTGGCGAGTGACGCCCGCGGCGGCGGCATCGGACGCGCGCTCCTGACCGAGCTTGTGGACGAAGCGCGCGAGCGCAAGGTGCATGTGCTGATTGCCGGTATCGAAGCGGGCAATGCCGCTTCCATCGCGCTGCATAAATCGCAGGGCTTTGAGGATTGCGGCACACTGAAACAGGTCGGCCAGAAATTCGGGCGCTGGCTCGATCTTACCTTCATGCAGAAAATTCTCTGATTGAAAAAGGGCCGCTTTCGCGGCCCTTTTTATTAGTTCGGCTGTGGAACCGCAGTCCCGGTCGAAAGCTCCGTCAGACCGATCTCACCTTCAACCTGATCGCTGCGAGCCATCAGGTAAAGACCAAGGCCACAGGTCAGGGCAGCGATGAACACCAGATACCAGGCATGTGCCATCGGATTGACCGCCAGAAGCGACGTCACGATCACCGGCGTCAGACCACCAAAGACCGCATAGGAAACATTGTAGGAAAACGACAGACCCGAGAAGCGAACCGGTGCCGGGAATGCGCGTACCATCACATAAGGCACTGCACCAACCATGCCGACCGAAAGCCCCATCACAGCGTAAAGTGCAAACAGGACCGGCAGGGAAACCGCCGCATAGGTGTAGAACACGAAAGTCGCAACACCGAAGAAAATGCCTGCAACAGCGAAGAAACGTCCGCTGCCAATGCGGTCGACAATCGCGCCTGCGCTCACAGTTCCGAACATCAGGAACAGCGTGCCGAAGCTTGTGGCGGCAAGCGACTGCAAAGGCGTGTAGCCATAAAGTTTCTGCAGGAAAGTTGCGGTCATCAGCGTGGTGACCACGATGCCTGCCGACAAGATCCATGTCAGCAGCACGGAAATGATAACGCCATGCATGTGGTTGCGCAGAACAGTGCCGAGCGGCAGCTTATCCTTGAGCAGATGGCTGTTCTTCATCTCGGTGAAGATCGGCGTTTCAGCCAGCCAGCGGCGCAGATAAACGGCAAACAGGCCGAAGATACCGCCGATGAAGAATGGAATACGCCATGCATAAGCAGCCAGTTCTTCCGGGGTGAAAATCCAGTTGATAGCCGTCGCAATAAGCGAGCCGATCATGATGCCAAGCGTGAGGCCAGAGCACAGGAAACCGCACGCCATGCCGACACGATTGGCAGGCACATGTTCCGCCACGAAGGTCCATGCGCCCGGAACTTCACCGCCAATGGCAGCACCCTGCAACATGCGGAAGACGATCAGCAGGATCGGCGCGCCAACGCCCAGCGTCGCATAGGTTGGCAGGCAGGCCATGGCCAATGTCGAGATCGACATTAGAAACACCGAGAAGGCGAAGACGCGCTTGCGGCCGAACTTGTCACCGAAATGCGCCAGTACAATGCCACCGATGGGCCGCACCAGATAGCCGGCTGCGAAAATACCGAACGTCTGGATCAGCACCAGCCAGTCGGGCATGTCAGGCGGAAAAAACAGATGACCTATGACACTCGCAAAGAACACGAAGATGATGAAATCATAAAACTCCAGCGCACCACCAAGAGCCGAAAGGCCGAGCGTGCGGAAATCCTGCCGGTTAAGCGGACGGGGACTGTTGCTTGCGTGGAGATTCGTCGATGCCATCGATTCGATTCTTTTCTGGTGGTTTACGCAGTGGGGCCGATCTTTTCGGGTGGGTTTTAATGCGCCAATTGTGCATGCACTGCAAGGCTTGACTTCCAGATGTCGAAGCATATTTTAGAACTATTCTAAACTTTGGATTCCTGAAATGCTCAGCCGATTCTTCCGCAACGACCGTCGCCCTTTCGATTCGCTTTCCGAACAGGAAATTCTGGCGCTTGCCATATCCTCCGAAGAAGACGACGCACGCATCTATCTCGCCTATGCCGACGGCTTGCGTGACGAGTTTCCGCAATCGGCGAAAATCTTCGAACAGATGGCGGCAGAAGAACACGGACATCGCGATGCGCTGATCGAACGCCACAAAGCCCGCTTTGGCGACCGGATTCCGCTGATCCGCCGCGAGCATGTCAGCGGCTATTACGATCGCAAGCCGGACTGGCTGGTGCGTCCGCTTGGCATCGACAAGGTGCGTGAAGCTGCATCGGAAATGGAGGAACAGGCCCACCGCTTCTATGTCGAGGCGGCCAAACGCGTCAGCGATGCAGACACCCGCAAATTGCTGGGCGACCTTGCCCAGCAGGAAAAGCAGCATGAAGCCAAGGCCGAGTCGCTGGAACACACACTGACGCCGGACGATGTGCAGGATGAGGAGCGCGCCGCCGAGCGCAAGCAGTTCATCCTCACCTATGTCCAACCCGGGCTTGCTGGCCTGATGGACGGATCAGTTTCAACGCTTGCCCCGATCTTCGCCGCCGCCTTTGCGACCCAGGATACCTGGCAGACCTTTCTGGTCGGCCTGTCCGCCTCGGTCGGCGCCGGTATTTCGATGGGGTTCACCGAAGCCATCCACGATGACGGCAAGCTCTCGGGCCGAGGCTCGCCGATCAAGCGCGGCCTGTCCTGCGGTATCATGACGACGCTGGGCGGCCTTGGTCATACCCTGCCCTACCTGATCAAGGATTTCTGGACCGCCACAAGCATCGCAGCGATTCTGGTCTTCTTCGAACTCTGGGCCATCGCATTCATCCAGAACCGCTATATGGAAACACCGTTCCTCCGCTCTGTGCTTCAGGTGGTTCTGGGCGGTGGCCTCGTGCTGGCGGCAGGTATATTGATCGGGAACGCCTAAACCGTCACAGCATCCTGCGGTCGGGAAATCGGTTCTTCGAAAGTCTCGATCGCAATGCGGCCTTGCCGGGAAACGGTGACAAAACTGTTTGCCGGCACCGCCATCCAGTTGGCGGCTTCACCGTCCAGTGGCTCTGACACCACGCATATGCCGGACGATCCACCAAGTGTCGCGGTATAAAGCGTCGGCGCGAAAGCATCGGTGGCATAGCGGATCGCGTAAAGCTGATTCCCGTCGGAAAACGCCGCGGTCAGCCGCAGAAATGGCGGCACACCGCCGCGAACTGCTTCCTCGACAACCGTTGCCACCATGCGCTTCATGGCCAGCACTGGATCAGTGTCGAGGCCGAATTCCAGCATCAGCAGGAAGATCAGTTCCGAATCGGTTGCGCCATGCTTCTGGCCATAGACGTCGTCGCTCAAATGGCTTTCCAGCCTGCGACGCAGCCGGTCGAAATGACCGATCTGGCCGTTATGCATGAAGCTCCAGCGTCCGGAAACGAAGGGATGGCAGTTGGAACGGCTGGTCAGCCCGCCGGTCGAGGCCCGCACATGCGCAAGGAAAAGGCGCGACTGAATTTGCCGCGCAAGGCTGCGAAGATTCTGGTCGGACCATGCGGGCAGAATATCCCGATAAAGGCCCGGTTCATCGCGATTGCCATACCAGGCAACGCCGAAGCCGTCGCCATTGGTACGTGTTTTGGCTTCATGCGCATCGTGGCTTTGCGCCACGAGCGAATGGCAGGGAGACGATATGATGTCTTCCAGATAGGTTTCAGGTCCGAGATAGGCGGCCCAACGACACATTTGCGATCCGGTGTTTACCGGCCCCGGTTATGCGTCCGCTCATAAAGCTGGCGAACGATTGTGCTCGCCGTCTTCTCGAACAAAAATGGCAAAATTGCATGGATCAGTGCCGCAAAGGCCGCACAAAAAAGCTTGAACGAAAAACGTCCGGCAAAGGCCATATGTTCGAAATAGGTCTCGTCAACCGACTGAGGGTGTTCGGTGAAGAGGCGCGTGATGCGAGTGGTCATTGGAAATACTCCCGTCAATGAGTAAGTTGTTCCCGTTATACGGCGCATATCGCGCCTTTCTGGAAAATCATTCTAGCAAATGCATCTGAGATGAAATCTCAAAATATCCTTGATAATTACTATTTATTGGGACAATTATCCCACTATGAAACCAGTTCTCGACGAAATTGATCGAAAAATCCTGGATCAGCTGCAAATCGATGGGACCCTGTCCGTTGATTCTCTCTCTGAGCGGGTGCACTTATCGCGCAATGCCTGCTGGCGCCGGGTCAAGCGCATGGAGGATGAGGGGATCATCAAGGCGCGCGTCGCTTTGGTCGATGCCGAGATGGCCGGTTGCGGCCTGTCCGTCTTCATTCTCGTACGCACGTCGAGCCACGATCCCGACTGGCTGACGAAATTTCGCGGTGCCATGGGGCGCTTTCCGGAGATCGTCGGAGTTTATCGCATGACCGGCGATCTGGACTACGTGCTGAAGGCGCGTGTTTCCGACGTCAAAGCCTATGACCGGCTTTATCAGCGACTGATTGCCAGCGTTCCCCTGTCAGATGTTTCGGCTTCATTCGTCATGGAAGAGATCAAGGAAACGACCGCCGTGCCGTTGGAGCGGGATTAAATCCCTCGCGGAGGGCAACTCATCGTGTAAAAGCATGATCCTGTGCCGCACTATCATTGCAAAACAGCAAATAGACGGTACACCTTTCATTGGTTTTCACGTATGAGCGTCGCCAATTTAGAGCGCATCCTGAAAAGTGAGAAACGGTTTCAGACAAGATGCGCGATGAAACAATGTTCCGCAAGAAAGGCCCCCTCATGACCGTAGCATCCGCACAAGCGCCAACGCTCGGCATCATCCGCCTCGAACATGCGAAAGGCCTCGAACTCCCGGCCTATGAGACAACGGGTTCGGCTGGCATGGACCTGCGGGCAGCCGTTGCCGAAGATCGCCAGATCGTTCTCCTGCCGGGACGTCGCACGCTGGTGCCGACAGGGCTGATCTTCGAAATTCCCGAAGGTTTTGAAGTGCAGATTCGTCCGCGCTCGGGCCTTGCCTTCAAGAACGGCATCACCTGCCTCAATACGCCCGGCACCATCGATTCCGATTATCGTGGCGAGGTGAAGGTTCTTCTCATCAATCTGGGCGATGACGATTTCCGCATCGAACGCGGTATGCGTATTGCACAGGCTGTTTTCGCACCAGTCGTCCAGCCGAAGATTGAAGAGCGCGCCCAAGTAACCGAGACGGCGCGCGGCGCTGGCGGCTTCGGTTCGACCGGCACGGCATAAGCGAACAAATCGCACGAAAAAGCCCGGCTCAGCCGGGCTTTTTTATTGCCGATTTCTTATTGCGTCAGAGCCGCGCGCTGGCAAAGTACGCCAGTGACCTGAACGTCGGCTTGTCCAATCTTGACCCCGAGCATATCCAGCACCCCGAAAAGCAGGCCATCCACCACCGGGCCCAAAGGCGTTAGCAAGGTGCCTAGGAGCTGGGTAAGCCCACTCAAGGGCAGAGGCAAAGGCAGCAATCCTATCAAAACGACCTCGAGATCAAGCCCCTTTACCAGCCCGACAAAAAGCGACCCCACGAGCTGGTTGGTCCCCACGGTTTTGATCCGTTTGGCGGCAATATCGGCAGGAGTAAAGGTCACAATTTCCTGCTTAGGATTGCCAAGCGGCAATTCAACACGTCCGCGAAGCTCGGCTATGTCCAGAGGTCCCAATTTCACTACGGCGATCGCCGTCTTCTTGACGGTCGGCGTTTTGCTGAAATTCTTCATCAAATCGATATCGGTATCGCCAAGATAGACACCGGCCACGCCCGGTTTAACACCAAGTTTTACCGTGGCACTTCCGGGTCCCTGCGGGCAGCTTATACTTTTGAGTTCGGCTTCACCGCTCGCCACGTCAATAAAGATCGGCACGTGAACATTGGCCAGATAGGAAACAATACCGTTATTGCCGACCTCAAGTTCCAGAAGCAGGCGTATCTGTGCAGTGCGGACCAAAGCACCTACCCCTCCAACAGTGAAGAACGGGGTCTTTTGTGCTGGCTCTCCAACGGCAATGTCCAGTTTAAGCGTAAGTACACCAGGCAAGCTTAGCCCAGGACCAAGCTTGATTTGATTGTTTCCCCCCAACATTGCCGCTGCGGTTATCATCTGCAGCACGTTAGCGGTGATATTGTAGTTATTAGATGATCCGAGCGATGCGTCGGCTATTGATCCAAGGCCTAGCAATTTTCCAACCGGTAGCTTCGTGTTAAGCGCACCGGCGTTCTTCCCGAGAAGGGTCAGAGCAGCCTTTGCTGCTGGATTACTCGTTGTGACCTCCGCCATAACGCTTGCCAGCATCCCGACTGAAACATCCGTGTTTAGCAGCTGGTTATAGGTCCCGGCCGTCAATCCCACCTTTGGAGCCAGCTTGTCCAGAAAGCCGAGCAGATTGATATCGGTTGCCGCGAGTGCATTGTAATCAACAAGCTTCAGATTGAGGGTGGTCCCCAACAAGCCACCGAGAAGTCCGTTCAACACACTCTGATCGGTATTCAGGCTCAATAATCGCGAACCGATCCAAAACGCGGCTTCCGCCTTCGTGGCCGCCATGCCGGTAGCGCCGAGCGCGGGGCGATTGATGAATGCCTGACCAAAATAGAGATTGCCCGGACGTGCCAGCCGGACGCGAACCGCATCGGGACTGGTACCACCGGCGACAAAACGCTTCTCAACCGCACGACTTTTATCGGGGAAATAATTGCCCTTCTCCACCCAGACACGCGTCTTGTTGTCGGTCTTTCCGTTGACGACGGACGGATCGTAAGCGCCGGTCATCAGCACCGGATCAAGACCGTTCGCCCGTAATTGCCGCAGTACCGCATCATTGGCCTGCGAAAGGGAAGCCGCACCGGCAACGGCGGCAAAATCCGCCATGCTCTGCAGCTGGCGCCGCTCCAGAAACAGCGAACTTGTGTCCACGCTGAAAGCCGCCACCGCCAGAAATATGGGGGATACCAGCGCCGCCATTGTCGCCAGATTGCCGCCCCGCGCACGCAGGAAACGCGATACCAGACCCCGCATATCGAATACCCCCATCCTGTGTCAGATTCCGCCAAGCCTTATCGTCGATGCCCTTGTAATGGTCGTGTCTGGAAGCGGCAGCCCCGTCATCAGGTTCCAGATCGGCAGGTTTTGCGCATTGTAGCGGATCGTTACCGTGAACTGGTTCGGATCGGACTGGGCATTGTCGACACTCACCTGCATCTTGGCTGGATCGATCAGTGAATATTTTGCCGCGTTTTTCTGGATGTAGGTTGTCGCCAGCGTCAACCGCTCTGGGGGATCGATACCCGCCAGCGCCGTCCGCGTGGCATCTGCCGCAAGCTGCTGGACGGCATTCGCCACGCCCAGATAAAGACCGAAGGCGATCATACCCATCAGGATCAGAAGAAAAACCGGCGCCAATATTGCAAATTCGACTGCTGCCGTGCCGCTTTTATTTCGCTTGAAAAATAACAATGAAGGTATTCTTCGATGCAGGTTTGAAAACCTGTCCGATATGAATGAAAACCTTTTTCGCCCCATAATAAGGTAAGCCATTTGCCCTCCCGTCAAAGAGCATTGAAACCTTATTCCCACGTCAATTCGAAGCAACATGCATCATGCATGCGCCGACCATCCGCCTTTGCGGACAGGTCACGTTCTAAATTCTTCCATCTACTTTCAGATGTGATTTCCCGATCTTATTTAATCAGGAGATAATTTAAGAACACTTAATTACTTTAAGAATCCTGTTTTATTTTGCGACTTCCAAAAGAATAACTGCAAGTTGTATATTGGTGCCAACTTGGTTCTCTTCATCGCTTGCTTTCGCACCATGACCGGAAGGAACCAGAAGCATCCATCCCTTTGTGTCACCGACAATTATTGCATGACAAATAATTAAGATGAAATCCTGAGCGGAGAAGCATAGATATCCCGTTAGCAATCCATAGTGGGCAAGTATTGTCTCGCTTTGGTTGTATGCGACAGAGAATTGGCGGGACATATTGATAAATCTCCGGAGATCGGAGGTTCTGAAAGTTAGAGGGTTTGACGGTGCTTACATCTTCCGATTCTTCCAAAACCGGGCAGCGAACAGCACCTTCGCAGAAGCGCGCGCGCAGCAAAGCGCGCCGCTGGTGGCTCTGGCTTCCCATCGCGGCAATCGTGGCCAGCGCGGGCTGGTATTTTTACGGCTCCGGTGAAGCTGGGGGCCAGAAGACCAGCTATCTCGCCGAAACGGTCACGCGCGGCGATATCGAAAACGCGATTACCGCCGTCGGCACACTCAGCGCGCTGCGCAGCATCAATGTCGGCGCGCAGGTCTCGGGCCAGCTTAAAAGCGTGAAAGTCGAAGTGGGTGATCAGGTCAAGCAGGGCGAGCTTATCGCCGAAATCGATCCATCGCCCTTTGAGAAGAAGGTGGAAATATCAAGCGCTCAACTCGACAATCTCAAGGCACAGCTTCTCAGCAAGCAAGCTCAGCTTACCCTGAAAAAGGCCAATGCGGCACGCCAACGCTCGCTTCTGGCCACACGCGGCGTATCGCAATCCACCGTTGATCAGGCCGATGCCGATCTCGCCATGGCCGATGCGGATGTGAAGGCGCTCGGCGCGCAAATCCGCCAGCAGGAAGCCCAGCTTGCCAGCGACAAGGTCGATCTCGGCTACACCAAGATTTACAGCCCCATGGAAGGCACAGTCGTCGATCAGGCCGCCAAGGAAGGCGAAACGCTGAATGCCGTGCAAAGCGCGCCGACCATTGTTACCGTGGCCGATCTTAAGGTCATGACGGTGGAAGCGCAGGTTTCGGAAGCCGATATCGGCAGGCTGAAGCCCGGAATGCCGGTCTATTTCACCCTGCTTGGCCAGCCGGAGAAGCGTTTTACCGGCACGCTGCGCCAGATCAAGCCGACGCCTGCGACCGAGAACAATGTCGTGCTCTATTATGCACTGTTCGACGTCCCGAACCCGACCGGCGAGCTGATGATCAACATGAGCACACAGGTCTATTTCATTCTCGATGAGGCGAAGGACGTGTTGATCGTCCCCTCCTCCGCGCTGAACTACAAGCGCGAAGGCCCCCAGAACCAGAGAGGCAAGCCGCAGATTTCGGTCAAGGTCGTGAGCGACAACGGCTCGATCACCGAACGTCAGGTTCAGATCGGCGTGCGCAATCGCGTGCAGACAGAGATCAAGAGCGGCCTTGAGGAAGGCGACAAGGTCGTCGTCACCAGCGCGTCCAGCGGAGCTGAAGCCGCCGCAGGACAGCGTGGCCGCAGGCCCGGCATGCGCCTGTTCTGATGAGCCGTCTCATGACCGAAAATCCCGTAACTGACACGCCCCTCATCAGACTGGATGATATCCGCAAGACCTATCACAATGGCGACCTTGCTGTTGAGGTGTTGCACGGCATCACGCTCGATATTCAGGCTGGAGAGTTCGTCGCGATCATGGGCGCGTCGGGCTCCGGCAAATCGACGCTGATGAACATTCTGGGCTGTCTCGACAGCCCGAGCGGCGGACAATATCTGCTCGACGGCGAGGACGTCTCGACACTGGATGCCGATGCGCTGGCAGCATTGCGTCGCCGAACCTTTGGCTTCGTCTTCCAGAGCTACAACCTCATCTCGACCTCGACCGCGCAGGAAAACGTCGAAGTGCCCGCGATCTATGCAGGCCTGCCCGCATCGGAGCGCCATGCGCGTGCCGCCGAATTGCTCAACTCGCTGAAACTCGGTGACCGCCTCGATCATCGCCCGAACCAGCTTTCAGGCGGCCAGCAGCAGCGCGTTTCCATCGCCCGTGCACTCATGAATGGCGGGCGCATCATTCTTGCCGACGAGCCGACAGGCGCACTCGACAGCCAGAGCGGCGAAGATGTGATGGAACTGCTGCGCTCCATGCACGCGCAGGGTCATACCGTCATCGTCATCACACATGCCCGCGAAGTGGCCGAACGCGCCGACCGGCTGATCGAAATCCGCGACGGCCAGATCCTTTCGGATACGGTAAAACGAGCTATTCCCGATACGCAGGCGCCGTTCCGGTTGCGGGAGAGCCTTGAAGGCAGTTCCGCCCGCATCGCCGATATTTCGGAAGCGGTGAAGATGGCGATGCGCGCCTTGCGGGCCAACATCTTCCGAACGATCCTTACTCTCCTCGGCATCATCATCGGCGTCAGTTCCGTTGTGACGATGCTCGCCATCGGCACCGGTGCGCAGAACTCGATTCTCGACCGCATCAATGCGATGGGCACCGATCTCATTCTGGTACGTCCGTCCATGGCGGGCTTCCGGGGAACAGGCTCGATAGCGACACTGGTCCCCGAAGATGCCACTGCCATTCTGGAACTGCCGAACATCAAAACCGCCGTCCCCGAAGTCACCGGCACCGTGACGCTGCGGCGTGGCAATGTCGATTACCAGTCGCAGGCAAACGGGACTGTCCCTGCCTTTTCCGAAGCCAAATCGTGGAAGGTTGCCACCGGCGACTTCATCAGCCAGAGCGATCTGGACAACTATGCGCCGGTCGCAGTTCTGGGCAAAACGGTCGTCAACACGCTGTTCCCCGATGGCAGCAATCCTATCGGGCAGTATATCCTGATCCAGAAGATTCCGTTTCAGGTCATCGGAACATTGGAACCGAAGGGCGCAGGCTTTGGCGGCTCGGATCAGGACGACGTGGTGATCGTACCGCTCTCCACCGGCAATCTGCGGCTGTTCGGCCAGAAATACGTGCGCACCATCACGGTGCAGGTGAAGGATTCCGACCTCATCAACACGACGCAGGAACAGATTCAGGACCTGCTCGACCAGCGCCACAAGAAGCAGGACACGATGATAACCAACATGTCCTCCATCCGCGAGGATGCGACGGCGATGGGCAATACGATGACGTTGTTTCTGGGTTCCGTCGCTGCAATCTCGCTTCTGGTCGGCGGCATCGGGGTCATGAACATCATGCTGGTGAGCGTGACGGAGCGCACCCGCGAAATCGGCGTGCGGATGGCAACCGGCGCAAGGCGGCGCGATATTCTGCTGCAATTCATCACCGAGGCATTGACCGTATCGGCCATTGGCGGGGCGTTCGGCGTCGTGATCGGACTGGGCGCTGCTGCCGTCGCAGGCTGGGCCGGGCTTTCAGTCGGCTACAGCTTGGGACCCGTCCTGCTGGCCTTCGCCTGTGCTTTCGCCACTGGCCTGATCTTCGGTTTCCTGCCTGCGCGCAAGGCTTCTCGCCTGCTCCCGGCTGTGGCACTGTCTTCTGAATAGAAAAACACTGATTGGAAGGCAGTGCAGCGATGATTCTCCTGAAGCGAGGCCTCTCCGTCGCAGCCATAGCGCTCGCTGCTATAGCTGCGCTGACGCAGCCCGGCCGCACGGAGACCTGCAACCGCCAAACCTTTGAAAGTACAAACTACATCATCTGCGATGCAAAGGCGGACGGCACAAGCTTGCATCTGTTCTGGAAAAATGGCGACGACGAGCCCTATCGCAATTTTTCGAAAATAGCCGACGCTGCCGCAAGCCGCGGTGAGACACTCGTTTTCGCGCTCAATGCCGGAATGTATCAGCCTGATTTTTCGCCGATGGGTCTCTACGTCGAAAATGGCCGTGAGCTTCGCCCGGCAAGCAAGACGACACCTGTTCGTGGGTCCGGGCCCGTACCGAACTTTTACAAGAAGCCGAACGGCATCTTCTACCTCGGCGACAAGGGTGCCGAAATCCTGCCGACAGGCCGTTTTCTGAAACAAAAGATCAAGCCGCAACTGGCCACCCAGTCCGGGCCGATGCTGGTTATCCGCAACCGGATCAATCCGATTTTCATCGTCGGCTCAACCGACAAGACCCGGCGCAGCGGTGTCGGCATTTGCAGTGGCGGCGCGATCCGATTCGCAGTCAGCGAAGACGCGGTCAATTTCCACGATTTCGCAAAATTGTTTCGAGACCATCTCCAATGCCCCAACGCCCTGTTTCTGGATGGCGGTGGCGGCGCTGGCATTTACGTTCCAGCGCTGGGACGGAATGATGTCTCGTGGCACGGCGGTTACGGCCCGATCTTCGGGTTTGTGGAGTAATGTTGAATCGGCAGAAAATGAAAAGGCCGGTCTGATCTCCAGACCGGCCTTTCAGATAATGCATTCTGCATTGCTTACTTGAACAGCAGCGGCAAGGTGATTGGCATACGCGCCTTGGCAATGGCTGCCGGCGGGGCAGGCACAGGCGAAGCTCGACGCGCTGCTTCCAGTGCAAGCTGATCGACCTCCGAATTACCGGACGAACCGGCCAGCTTGACCGAAAGCACGTTGCCAGACGGATCAATCACAAAGTTGATGACCACGCGTCCTTTGGCGTTGCGTGCCTTGCGCTGCATGAAACGCGTGTTACGCGCCATATGCGCATTCATCTTCGCCTGCCATTTGTTGGAGGCGACGCCCGCCGACGCAGAATTCTCGCCACGACGGTTCGCAGCAGCCTTCTCGCCCGCATCTGCATCCATGCGCGGCGCAGCAGCCTGACGGGTTTCTGGCGCCTTCTCGGCCTTCTTGGGCTTGGGCTTCTCGACCTTAGGTTGCTTCGGCTTTTCCGGTTTCGGCTTCTCAACCTTTTTCGGTTCTGGCTTCGGCTCCGGCTTGGGTTCCGGTTTCACTTCCGGCTTTTCGACCGGCAACGGAACAGCCACTTCGGGCTTTTCTGCCTCGACCACATCCGGAATGACTTCTTCCGGTTCCTGAACGGCTTGTGGTTCCGGCTCAGGCTCGGGCGGTTTCACCTCTTCCGGTTCAGGTGGTGTCGGTTCTTCCTGCACCGGTTCTGGCTGCGGGGCCGGTTCCGGCTCTGCCTGTTCCTGCGGTGCTTCAGCCGTTTCCGGCTGGGCTTCTTCCGCAACCTGTTCTTCCATCGGCGCTTCCGGCTCCAGCGCAAGTTCCACCACCATGGCGGCAACCTGCGAACCGTCAGGCTGATCCTGCTCCTGCGCCATATGGATGGCATAGGCACCGGCAGCATGAACGGTCAGGACAAGAATACCCGCACCGAGCCAGCGCCCCGCATCATGCCAGAAGGAATGATGATGAGTGTCAGCCGAAGCCACCTTTACAGGAGGATGGTCGGGCGGAAGTGCGTTCATTGCGCGGCTCCCTGCGCTGCGGGAGTTTGCGAGGCGGGGGCCGGTTGCGCAGGCACACCGGTGGGTGCGGCTCCGCTCTGATCCGCACCGACGGTTTCAAGACCGACCAGCGCAATCTTCAGATAACCGGCTTCACGCAGAAGATTCATCACACGCATCAATTCGCCATAGCCGACATTCTTGTCGGCACGCAGGAAGATACGCGCTTCCTTGTTTTTCTCCGACAGGCTGTCCAGCGCCACACCGAGGCGCTCGCGGGCAACGGTGTCATTGCCGACACTGATGCTGAGATCGTCCTTCAGGGTCACATAAAGCGGCTTGTCGGGACGGGGTGCAGGCGCTGCCGTCGAGGCAGGCAGATCCACCTTCACATCCACAGTCGCCAGAGGCGCTGCCACCATGAAAATGATGAGCAGAACCAACATGACGTCGATGAATGGCGTCACATTGATCTCGTGGTTCAGCTCGAGATCGTCACCGCCGCCTTCGCGAACTTTACCAGCCATGGTGCCTACTCCGCTGCGTGCAGCGTGCCTTCACGCACACCGGCCGTTCTGAAATCCAGATCGCGGCTGACAAGGCGCTCGACCCCTGCCGAAGCATCGGCCAGCAGCGACCGGTAGCCGGTGATGGAACGGGCGAACACATTGTAGATAACCACAGCAGGGATAGCTGCGACGAGACCGATGGCAGTTGCAAGCAAGGCTTCGGCAATACCCGGCGCAACGACGGCGAGGTTCGTCGTCTGCGCCTGGCTGATATTGATGAACGAATTCATGATGCCCCAGACCGTGCCGAACAGACCGACAAACGGCGCAACCGAACCGATGGTCGCAAGAATGCCAGTGCCCTTGGAAAGACGGCGTCCGGCCTTGGCCTCGATACGCGACAGGCGCGAGGAAACACGCTCCTTGAGGCCTTCGCCACCGGCGCGCGCCAGCGCAGGACCCGACAAGCGCACCTCATCTTCTGCAGCACGGACCAGAACTGCACCCGGTCCCTTTGCACCGTCCAACGCATGGACTGCTTCGGCAAGCGTTGCCGAATGACCGATAACTTTCAATGCCTTGGTAGCACGGCGACGCGCACCGGCCAGTTCAAGCGTCTTGGCGACCCAGACCGTCCATGTGGCGAGCGAAGCGATCGCGAGACCAATCATCACGGCCTTCACGACCCAATCCGCAGCCATGAACATGCCCCATGGCGACAGGTCGTGCGGAAGGATCAAACCGTTCTCACTTTCGACAGGTGCAGCAGCAGGCGCAGCTGTCTGGGACTGGATCAGTTCAGGCGAAGGTGCCGTAGCCGGTGTGGTTGCGGCCGGGGCAGACGCTCCCGGTTCGTTCGCAGGCGCCGGAGCAGCGACAGGCGCTGTATTGGCTGGTGCAGAACTGGAAGGCGCCTCTGCGGCGGGGGCGGCCGGGGCATTCGTCGATGGGGTTACGTCCTGGGCCAATGCAGAAGCCGCACCCAGCAAGCCGATGCCCATCGCCGCAGCCATGAAGCCTTTTCGCCAGAAACCAGTCATTTTGATCGCCTTTTGATTGTTCAAATCCGCGAGCACATGACTAAACCCTCATGCAGGCCGTCGCGCCGCTTGTTGGGCCTCTTCTTAACTCCCAATAACATGATGGCGCAAGTCATGTTTTCATTTTAAGGGCATTTTCGTCTTGCAATCCAAGGATTAGCGAACATTTTTCGCCTCTCGGCTTTTTGCCAGTTGCACATTCGTGCCAAATCAGACCTGATATGGTTAACCGCAGCGCTTGAGGATTGGATTTAAGAACAAATTCCGGGTGCTCGGGAGGAAATGCAGTTCCGGCCAAGCCGGAATCCGGAGGACATGCCTATGATGCTCAAGGATATCCAGACACTTGAACATGCGGCCCGTACTGCCATGGCAGGAAATGATGATCCGCTGCCGGTACAACAGCGTTCGCTGAAGCCATCACATGTGGGACTGGCCTTTATCATGCTGGCCGGTGCGGCTTACCTGATACTGGCCTGATGCTTGCTTGAGCCAGAAACTTTCAACTCAAAAGCGTTGTTTGCCCCATTTTTGCCATTGAAAAGACGCGGGTTTCACAATTTTGACGTTTGAATAACACAGATTTTGAGCGGAACGGAAACCGTTTCCCCTCGTTTTTTCTCCTGTAGACGGTGAGATTGCCTCTCGCCTTCGGTTTGCCTTAATTACCGACAGGAGTTTCCATGAAAAGACTTCTCGCCTCCACGGCTCTTGCCGCGCTGATTGCCTTGCCCGCCTTCGCGCAGGGTGGTTCACCGATCTTCTCCGACGAGAAACAGGAAAAGCCGATTGCCAGCGAGAACGGGTATTTCGTGGCGTCCCCCGGCCAGCTTCTGGTGTCAGGCTTCATCGGACAGGCGGTTTATAACGGCCCATCCAACGATGCCGCGAATATCGGGACGGTCAATGACATGATCCTCGGTGCCGATGGCAGTCCGCAGGCGGTGGTGATCGGGGTCGGCGGCTTTCTCGGTGTCGGGGAAAAGAACGTCGCAATCGGCTTCGATCACGTGTCGTGGGTGGTTCGTGAAGACGGTAAGCGCTGGCTGATCGTGGACGCCACCAAGGAACAGCTCGAAAAGGCGCCGGCATTCGACCGCAGCGCAGCTTTCGAAGCAGATGGCGTACCGCGCGCCGAACCGCCAGCCGCCGAAAAGACCATTACCACGCAGAAGGCGGACAGAATCATGCCTGATGGCATGAAGCCGGTTCCCTCCGAGGGACTAAGTGCGGACAAGCTCATCGGAGCCACGGTTTTCGGTGCGGATGAAACGAAGATCGGAACGGTCGGCGATGTCCTGATGACCGCCGACGGGCAGACAGAGGCATTCGTTGTCGACGTGGGCGGTTTCCTTGGCATCAATTCCAAGCCGGTGGCCGTTTCCATCGCCAATCTCGACGTTGCTACCGGCAAGGACGACAAGCTGAACGTCTTCACGCAGTTCACCAAAGAACAGCTGCAGGCACAGTCCGCCTATTCGGACGAAGCCTACAAGAAGGACCCGGAAGGCACGATCCTTCATGGCGAAGCGGAGTAAGGCTTCACGATATTTGCGGAGGCATTATCTGTAGTGCTTCCGCACTTTCCCGCCATTTACCCTGCCATTTACCATGACTTGCAACAACCGGCTGGTCTTGTTGCCGCTGATGGCTTGGCATGCAACCATTAAGCCAGCCGCACGTTATCCAAACGATAACCAGAGACTGAACAGGAGAGCTGATATGGCGCGTGCATCCGCGAAAACGAGCAAGATCGAAGAAAAGATCGAGGAAGCGCTGACCGATGCCAGCACGGAAGACCTGCAGGCCCAGGTCGAGCAGCTGAAGGAAGATATCGCTGCCATTGCGGCAACACTTGCCAATATCGGTTCGCAGACCGTCCGCGACGCAAAACGCAGTGCGAAGGAAACCTACAAGAGCGCTTATATTCAGGGCGAGGACGCCATCGATGATCTGCGCAACAAGGCACAGGATGTTGAAGCCCAGCTGACGGCAACGGTGCGCGAACGCCCGATTGCCGCACTCGCCACTGCACTCGGCGTCGGCTATCTGCTGGCCCTGCTCTCGCGCCGCTGAGGCGGATCATGCTGAAAGCTCTCATGCCCCTATTGTCTGCGATGGCAGGCGAAGAACTGAAATTCGTCGCGGGTCAAACGAAACGTGCAGCGATTTTCGGTGCGGCCATCGCCGTCTTCGCAATCATCGCGATCACCTTTTTCTGCGTCGCCGCCTTTCTGGCACTGGCGCAGAACTATGGCGGGCCGCTGGCGGCTCTCATTCTCGCTGCATTGTCGCTGATCGCGGCGCTTCTCATTCTCGCAGTCCTGAAAATTCAGGCTGCGTCCGAGGCCAAAAAGCGCAAGCAGAAAATGGAGGCGGACAAATCGGCGATGGTAGCAGCGGCAGCAATCGCGACCGTGCCTGCCATCCTCAAACGGCCCATACTCGCCGCCGCCCTGCCGCTTGCAGGCATTGCTCTGGTCTCGCTGCTTTCTGACAAGAAAAAGCGCCCGCCGCAGAGCTGATAGCTTCAAGCAAACGCAAAAACGTCGGCTTCAAGCCGGCGTTTTGTTTTCCGCCTTCACCGCCAGCTTTATTTGCCAACCGGCATTTCGCCTTCTTCGGCTAGTGGTCTCATGAATCTACTGGATTTTTCGAATTTGACGTTTGAAACGAGATTTGTATCGGACGGATATCAAACGTCAAATTCAATCCACCAGCGACGACAAGCGGACAATCACTCTGGTTCCGACACCATCATCGGTCTTGCAGTAGACGGGCTTTTCGCCGAACTGCATGCAAAGCTGTTCGATCACCAGCGTACCGAGACCGTTCTTCTCGCCGGATTTCTGCTTGTCCTTGTCGAAGCCCACACCGTCATCTTCCACGACCAGCACCGGGATTGCATCTTCACCCGGCTTCAGGCTGATCCGGATATGCCCTTCCGGACGTCCCTTGAAAGCATGCTTGATCGCGTTGGTGACAAGCTCGCCCAGAATGATGCCAATTGTCGTCACATCGCGCGCCTTCAGATCAAGCGGCGCGAAATCGGTCGAAAATTCGATCTTGCGATCCTGACCGATAGCGGTTCGGATATCGTTGATGACGGTTCCGAGAAAATCGTCGACGCGGGCCGATTCCATATCCTCGCCCAGACGCAAGCGCCGATGCGCTGTCGATACCGTCTGGACGCGATCGCGAGCGGCTGCGAGAGCCGCGCGAGCATCCTCGCTGCGCGTCTGCCGCATCTGAAGGCCAAGCAGGGATGAAACGGTGGCCAATGAATTGCCGATGCGATGATTGGTGTCCTGCAGCAGAAGCTCGACCCGCTGGCGCTCCCGCTCGGCGATGCGGCGCTCGTGCTCAAGCTCGGCGGTCCGTTCCTGCACACGCTGTTCCAGCAATTGCTTTTCCGAACGCAGCGCCGTTTGCCCCTCGAACATGGACCGCGCATAACGCTGAACCCGGCTGAACAGCAGAAGCGCCAGCATGGCAGCTGAAGCCAGCGCCACGATAGACGTCGCCGTCATCCAGTAGCGCATGCGGTTGATCCGCTTGTTGCGTTCAAGAAGCTGTTGTTCTTCCGCATCGATGAATTGCGTGACTGTATTGGCAAGCTGATCCATCAGCACCTTGCCCTCATCGCCGCGCACTTTTTCAACCGCTGCCGCCACATCACCCGACTGGGCAAGATTGACCGTCTCGCGCACATCTTCCTGTTCGCGTTCGACCAGCGCGCGGATCTGCTGAACCCGCGCATCCTGCAGCGGGCTCTGATCTGTCAGGGCTTCGAGGTCGGCAAGCGTCTTGTCGACGCTCAGAATCGTATTGCGATACAGATCGAGATAAGTCTCATCCAGCGTCAGAAGATAGCCGCGACGGCTCATCTCGATATTGCTGGCAAGGCGCGCAACCTTGTCGACCTGCTGGCGCAACGCATAATTGCGGGAAATATCGACGACCTGATGATTGACCCCGGACGACAGAAACAACGTCATGATGGCCGACAGCAGCACAAGGCCGAGCGAAACGATAACCGCAACCGGCTTCGATGACGATTGAAGCAGTTTTTGCAACAAGGCTGATGGCAAGAACGCAACCCACAAACAAACGATCACTTTGCCGACAGGAAATATCAGCAGCTGCTAACCTACAAGTGGCAGGATAAAAAGCAATCGTTGTGGGCGAAAACAGGCGAAGGTTTGAGGTTTTAGCGCGATAAGCCCCCCTTTCATGGGAAAGAGGGGCAATTGATCATGCGTTATGCAAAGCTTCTCAAGGTCGCCCGCGATGAATCGGCATCCGGACCGTAGTCGCCTTCGCCTTCGATCTTGAGGATTTCCTGCAAGCGCGTGCGAGCACGGCTGACACGGCTCTTGATCGTGCCGACAGCACAGCCGCAGATTTCCGCAGCTTCCTCATAGGCAAAGCCCGAAGCGCCGATCAGAATGATCGCTTCGCGCTGATCGTCGGGCAATTGCTCTAATGCTGCGCGGAAATCCTGCAGATCAAGCGTGCCATATTGCGAAGGATGCACGGCGAGCTGTTCGCTGAACACGCCATCCGTGTCCTGCACTTCGCGGCCACGCTTGCGCATCTGCGTGTAGAATTCATTGCGCAGGATGGTGAAAAGCCAGGCCTTCATATTGGTCCCCATTTCAAAGGACTCCTGCTTGGCCCATGCTTTCATGATCGTATCTTGTACGAGATCATCTGCCTTGTCGTGCTGGCCAATCAGCGACACCGCAAAGGCGCGCAGGCTCGGCAGCGATGACAGAAGCTCTCGCTTGAACTGTGCATTACTCTCAACCGACGGACCGGGTGCTGTGTTCACGCATACTCTCCTGTTCAGCCTGATCGAGTTTTTGGAGAAGATCGAGGAAGCGATCCGGGATCGTCTCATCCTGTATCGAGGTGTACAGTGCCTTTAGTTTCAATCCGACTTCACAATTTGGTCCTAGTATATCCTTCTGAACGCGACGGGACGACCTGACCCCGGCTCCGTTCATGTGAAGGTTCTCTTTTTCTGCCATATCTTGATCGTTCCGGGCTCAATGCCCTACCCTATTAATCTAAGCCCCTGCTTGTCCGGAAAATGCGCGGCTTACCAAAAAGTTCCCTAATATATCTCCCAATCTCGGAACTTTTTTCAAAGCGCCCCGTTTAGAGTACCATAATGCTGCGCTCAAAGCATGGGCGGGAGGGGTCTAGAACCGTGTCCGCCAATGTGCATTCAATGAACGAAAGCGGCAGTTGAGGAGTTCCAATACCATGACGTTATCGACGCGTATCGCGCCGCACCTTCCCTATCTCCGTCGTTTTTCTCGTGCTCTTACCGGCTCCCAGGCTTCCGGCGACGCTTATGTTGCGGCTGCCCTTGAAGCCCTGATTGCCGATGTGAGCATTTTTCCGGACGCCTCGTCCGACCGGATCGGCCTCTATCGCCTTTTCTGCGATCTTTATAAGACGGCCTCGGTTCGCGTACCGGAACCAGCATCGGAATTTGCATGGGAACAGCAGGCTGCAAGAAATCTTTCGCATATCGCGCCCCTTCCGCGACAGGCATTCCTGCTTGTGGCGGTGGAAGGTTTTTCCGACAAGGAAGCCGCCGAAATTCTCGAACTGGACGATGTTGAACTGAGCCGTGTTCTCTCGGCTGCATCGACCGAGATTTCGCGTCAGGTGGCAACGCGCATCATGATTATCGAGGACGAACCGCTGATCGCGATGGATATCGAGCAGATGGTGGAAAGTCTCGGCCATGAAGTCGTCGGCATTGCGCGCACCAAGGATGAGGCTCTGGCGCTCTACAAACAGGAAAAGCCGCGTATGGTTCTGGCTGATATCCAGCTGGCCGATGGAAGCTCGGGCATCGATGCAGTGAATGAAATTCTGCAGAACGACACGATCCCAGTTATTTTCATCACCGCTTTCCCGGAACGTCTGCTGACCGGCGAGCGCCCGGAACCGACCTTCCTCGTCACCAAGCCGTTCAATCCGGATATGGTGAAGGCGCTGATCAGCCAGGCACTCTTCTTCGAAGAAGCCTCGCAGGTCGCAGCTTAAATTCAAAGGTCATAAACTCCCGAAAGGCGACAGCTTTCGGGAGTTTAATGTTGGCGCTTCAATACACCGCCAAATCACACCGCCTTAGGTCCTGACATGAGTATTTAGAGTTGTGAGCGCCTTAATTTACCCGGAAGCACGGAACCAACCTGGCCTGGATGTCGTTTCTCCTTCACACAATAAAAAGGAGACCGGACATGCTTTATTATGCGCTCGTATTTCTTGTGGTGGCACTCGTAGCAGGTGCGCTCGGTTTCGGCGGCATCGCTGGTGCGTCAGCCGGTATAGCGCAGATTCTGTTCTTCGTGTTCCTTGCTCTGCTCGTTATTTCGCTCATCGCTTCGGCGATCCGCAAGGCGTAACAGATATAAAATCAAAGGCTGTTTTTGACCTTCTGACTCACCAGCCTATATTGCTTCTTAATGAAATTCGCCGCCGCATCACGTCATGCGGCGGTTTATCGGTTCCAGAATTCGGGCCAGTTCAAGGATCACAAGACGATCGCTCGATCGAGACCCGCCGACCAGTCGATGAAATGGATGCCATGGCACGCAAATTTCCGCATAACTTTTCCGGAGCTTTTGCCGCTTTGCCAATGCGCGACCCAAATATTTGTTTCGTCGCATTCTCCTACGCAAAACCGCTTCGCACTTTTGCTGGAAATGCTCTGAATTCGGTTGCGGGATAATCGGGGCAGACATGACCGCTGGCGCAAAAGTTACCCTGCAAGAAACGGAACCTGACGCAGCCCGGCTGCGAGCCTTGCTGAGGGCCGTGCGCAACAGCAATGTCTGCGTTCTCTACCAGACACCCGATCTGATCTATTCCTGGGGGGAAAACATCCCGCTCTACTGGCAGGAAAAGTGGAAAATCGGTGGAAGTGACTGCGATTTCATTTTCTCCGTCACCTTGCACAAACTCGACGGCGCGAAGCGCGCGGCACTGGATACCGGCGAAGCGCAGAATGTGGAGATCGCCATCAATGATGGCGACAAGCTGCGCTGGATCGAATTTCACATCGACTGCGATCGTGATGATAACGGCAATATACTGGGCCTTGTCACCACGGCTATTGAAATCAGCGAACTGAAGCGACGCGAGCAGGTGCTGAAGACCCTCTTGCGTGAAGTCAGCCATCGCTCCAAGAACCTTCTGGCCATCGTGCAAAGCATTGCCAGCCAGACGGCACGCTTCACCGATTCCATCGACGACTTTCTGTTGAAGTTCCGCGGACGCATCCAGTCCCTATCCTATTCACAGGATCTGGTGACCGATTCGAACTGGCGCGGCGCACTGTTTCGCGATCTCGTGCATTCACAGGTCGAAAAATATATCGACGTCAGCGACGAACGCCTGAGCATCGATGGCGACAATCCCTATCTGTTCCCAGGCGCCGCATTGCATGTCGGCCTCGCGCTGCATGAACTGGTGGTCAACGCCACTTCCTTCGGCGGCCTCTCGATCCCTTATGGCCGGGTAAAGATTTCGGCGAAGGTCATCCATGTCGCCAGCGGCGATGACAGGCTGGAATTCCGCTGGGAAGAAACCAATCCGGCAATGCCCGAGGTTTTCGAGCACGATCCGCGCTTCGGCAGCGCGGTGCTGCAACGCATCGTCCCCGCCTCCGTCAATGGTCACGCCGATTATCGTATCGACGGAACCGGGGCCGTTTATTCGCTCGTCATCCCGACCGAACAGTTCGACGCCTGATCAGGCGCTAGCTCCTCAACGGCCACAAAAAAAGCCGCCATGGTCAGACCTGGGCCTGAACCACGGCGGCTTGCTCTGAATTTGCGGAACGCCAGCTGCATAACGTTTGACGGTTAGCGCGGCATTCTCGCCGCTCGCCTCGTGCGGGGAGGTTGAGGCGAACTCTGAAGGCCGCGTTGTGGGGGCGGGGTCACGACCTTCATGCGCGCTTAACGCCGCAGAAGAAACTTGGTTCCGTCAGTTTCGTATTTTTTTGCAATAAAGTTCCAGCCGGTGATGCACAATCTCGTAACCGAGCGATCGGGCGATCTCTTCCTGCAGTTTTTCGATCTTGTCGGAGCGGAATTCCACCACATCGCCGGAATCCATATCGATGATGTGATCATGATGCGCGCCGCTTGCCTGTTCGAAACGCGAAGGCCCTCCGGCGAAGGCGTGCCGGTGGATGGCGCCGCGTTCTTCGAGAAGCTTCATCGTGCGATAAACGGTCGAAAGCGAGATGCTGCTGTCGATCTCGACCGCGCGGCGAAAAATCTCCAGCGCGTCGGGATGATCTTCCGTCTCGGTCAATATGTTCAGGATGATCCGGCGCGGCCGCGTGATGCGGACACCTGCCTGGCGCAGTTCCTGTTCATAATCGGGTTTCTTGTATGATTCACTCATGCCCCGATTATGCACCGTCGCACCGCCAGTTGCAAATTTTTGCAACTGGACCAACCCCAATCTCCCCAACCCATTCCTGTGAATGTACTTTAGTGACTAAGATCCACTAACCGTTCGAATTCGAACCCGACAGCCTTGTCGTTCAGATGGTATTGTCCCCTGCCCACCCGCACGAAAAGCGCGTTGCCTTCCGGTTGGTTGTCTGTGCAGTTTTCGGCAAGGAACGAGAAGTATCTGGAATAAGGCCAGCCTGGAGCAACCCGGCGCACATCTCTAGGCGAGAAAGGTTCGGAAAGAATACCTTTCACCCGGACAGCATTATGGATTTGAGGATAAATATTCGATCCATTTTTCCACATGCATTAACTTTACCACCAGCACGCGCAACATTCATATCCCGCGAACACGGGATAATTGCAGATTTTCCGAATATAACGTCCAGACTTCGCCGCCAAAACGCTCATGTAATCATCTGTGATCTAGCGCTACTTTTTGTCTCCCGTTCTATTGCGAATGCGCTGTATCGGATTGTGAAATACGCTTATCCGGTAACTACGGAGAAATTCATGAAAGCAAAAATCTTATTCTTTGGAATGGCAATTGCAGCTCTCACGTCTTTCGGTGCGATGGCCCAGTCCAACGGCAATATAGCGCCAAACCAAACAAAACTACCGACGCCATACAAGACCGCAAGTCTGCTGATAGTTCCCGGACAGTCTGGCCAATGCTATTACGCCACGGGTACTGACTGCGTAAGCCAATGCGACATGGGCATCTGCAAGAAATGCCGGAATGGCTATTACGCATGTACTAAATTTGATCCGCCTCCCGTCAAGAAGTGATCCCTTGTTTAGAGTTCCGCAACGGCGGAACTCTTCTCCCAAATCCACGAATGAAGGGCATGGAAAAATCAGAAAATGCTCAGATAGATGAGCGGAGACAGACAGAGGAAGAGGCCGATGACCGCAACAAAACTGCGCCAGTAAAACAGGCCCCAAAGGCCGAAGACTATCGCCACAGGCGCAGTATAGATGCTGAATATGACAATATATCCATCATCGCCGACGCCAAAAAGCACGATATAGAAGAATATGAGTGCCGTCGCAGCACCAAAAGCCAGCGACACCACAGCAGAAAAGCACCAGTCCCGCTTGCGCACTAATCGGTGCGTACCCGCTTTATCCAGAGCCATTGCCAGTGATCGTCAGTCAGCTGGTGCAAGTACCGTGAAGAGCGCAGCTCCATCACGATCCAGCTCTTTGACTGCCACCGGATAGATGTCGCCTTCATGTGATCGGAGGCCGACCGCCGATGCCCCCATCGCGTCGGATATTGCATCCTTGCTGCCCCAGAACTTGCCGCGCTTTGTGAGGTCCACGCCGTCATCGGGAATAGCGACGCTATATTCCACCGCACCTTTATCGATACCATCACAGATGAGGTTCGCCGATCCGGTCTTGATTGAAACGCTCATCGTTCCTCCGCGCCTGATTGATCTCTTGTCGGGATCGACCCTAACGCGCATCCGCGAAAGTGTAAAATACTGTCTCCGGAAGAAGTGATGGTACGCCCAAGGGGAATCGAACCCCTGTTTGCGCCGTGAGAGGGCGCCGTCCTGACCGCTAGACGATGGGCGCTTAAGCCATGTCGCTGATATAATCGCCAAAGAGAAAAAGTGCAATCCTCGAAGGGAGAAACAAACAAGGCGGCAATCATGCCGCCCTGATCAGCCTCTATCCGCTTCATAGCAGGGCGCTGAGATGCTAACGCTATCCACGCCCTGAAAATGCTCAGTCGCCGCACGGGCTTAACCAAGTCTCGGTGAGTCAAACTCAACGCGACTTGGTATTATTCGACATTGCCGAGCTTGATGCGCCCGATGATGCGCGATTCGCGATAGTCATAGATGATGAGTTCCGTACCGCCATCCGGCAGCAGGGTTTCCAGCGAAAGTTCATTGCCGGAAAGGCTTTGCGAGAGAAGACGGGTGCCCGGCGTCAGGTTGATCTGCGATTCGATCAGCTTCGGCGGTTCCGGCTTTGCCGGAGCGGACGCAGCCTGTCCGGGGATATCCGAACGGGCTTCTTCCGCTGGCGGGGTTTCCGGCGCGCGATTGATCTTGTAGACAACGGCGACAAGCACGGCCATAAGACCGATCAGCATGACACCGATGGAGACGGCCAGAAGCCGGATCATTTTGCGGCGCACACGTTCCATGGCTGGATCAAGCTGGGGCTCGGCCTGTTCTTCCGGGTAATAGCCCTGCTGATAGTCCTGATAGCCTGAATCCTGATTATTCTGGTATCTCGGATAGTGTGGATCCTGCATTCAACGACTCCGGTTCGAACTTCGCCATGTTATGGCGTGTGCCGCGTGATAGAGCATTTTGCAGCCAAATGGAAACATTTGACGCCGCATAAATGCGGTAAAACCAAGAGATAGAGCTGTTCTGACGATTTCGTTAAAACACGCCCGCTCTCATAGAGGCCCATTCTCTTAAAGGAAAGACACGAGTGAAAGAGCTTACGACCGACTCCGATGCCACAGGCAAGCGTCTCGACCAGTGGCTGGCCGCAGCATTGGGGCCGGAACTCTCGCGCAGCCGCGTTCAGTCCCTGATTGCCGAAGGCCATGTGACCATCGACGGCGCACCCGCCCGTGAAGCCAAGCAAAAGCTGCGCGAAGGCATGACAATCGCCATCGTGCTGCCTGAGCCGGAACCAGCCGAACCCATCGCCGAGAACATACCGCTCGATATTCTTTACGAGGATGATGATCTCATCGTGATCAACAAGCCCGCCGGGCTTGTCGTTCACCCAGGCAACGGCAACTGGACGGGAACACTCGTCAATGCCCTTATATATCATTGTGGCGATAGCTTGTCGGGCATCGGTGGAATTCGCCGCCCCGGCATCGTTCATCGTCTCGACAAGGACACGAGCGGCGTCATGGTCGTGGCCAAGAATGACCGTTCGCATCGGCATTTGAGCGAACAATTTGCCGACCATGGCCGCACCGGCGATCTGGAACGCGCCTATCTCGCACTCGTCTGGGGCATGACAGAGCGCCCGCAGGGCTTCATCGATGCGCATCTTGGACGCTCGCATCGCGACCGCACCAAGCAGGCCGTGGTCAATGAAGAGCGCGAGGATGCCCGACACGCCATCACCCATTATGTGACGGTCGAAAAATTCGCCCCCCTTGAAGATGCAACCGCACTGGCCTCGCTCGTCGAATGCCGCCTTGAGACCGGCCGCACCCACCAGATCCGCGTGCACATGGCGCATATCGGCCATCCGCTTGTCGGCGACATGGACTATGGCAGCGCCTACAAGACCAAGGCCAACAAGCTGCCGGAACCGTTGAAAGAGGCCGTGCGCGGTTTCCACCGGCAGGCACTGCATGCCTGGCTGCTCGCCTTCACCCATCCGGCCACGGAGGAACTGATGCGTTTCGAAGCGCCGGTGCCGGAAGATATGGAGCACCTCCTGGAAAATTTCCGGAAGCATTCTATATAATACTGGCAACTATCGTGGTTGGCCGAAAGGATGGATAGCTGATAAACAACAGGCTGTTTCCATCATCAAGATCGGGGGGCGCGGCTGCAGTGAAAGCCGCTCTCTTGCCGCAAAAAACAATTCATTTCAGACCAAAGCGCATCCCGAAAAGTGGGAACCGGTTTTCGGGACAAGATGCGCGCAAAATAAAAAGACAGGGTATTTTCTGTGTTTCAGGAAATGCAGAAGATGCTCCAGCCACGCAACCTTTGGCCCTGAGCAGCGTTCACATTGTAGTGACAGATTGTTTCATGAGTTAAAGGATCGTGTTTTCGCCAAAATCATGCCTATATATGAGGGCTCGCGAGAGGGAAGTGCAGGAGGCAGCCCCCGCGACAGGTTCGCCAAACGGGAACCTGAAATTATAAAGGAGGGTGCTCTATGGCCCAGATGAATCTCCCAAGCATCACGTCCGGTGACGGTGGCCTTACCCGTTATCTGGAAGAAATTCGTCGCTTTCCCATGCTTGAGCCGCAGGAAGAATACATGCTGGCCAAGCGCTACCACGAACATACCGATCCCAAGGCTGCCCACAGGCTGGTGACAAGCCACCTGCGTCTCGTGGCCAAGATCGCCATGGGCTATCGCGGCTACGGCCTGCCGATTGGTGAAGTAATTTCCGAAGGCAATGTCGGTCTCATGCAGGCCGTGAAGCGTTTTGAACCTGAACGCGGTTTCCGTCTTGCCACCTATGCCATGTGGTGGATCAAGGCCTCGATCCAGGAATATATCCTGCGTTCTTGGAGCCTTGTGAAGATGGGAACGACCGCCAATCAGAAGCGCCTGTTCTTCAATCTGCGCAAGATGAAGAGCAAGATTCAGGCGCTCGATGATGGCGATCTTAACCCGGATCAGGTCAAGCAGATCGCAACCAAGCTCAAGGTCAGCGAAGACGAAGTGGTTTCCATGAACCGCCGTCTGTCCGGTGACGCGTCGCTGAATGCGCCCCTGCGCGCTTCGGAAGGCGAATCCGGCGAATGGCAGGACTGGCTGGTCGATGACAGCAGCAGCCAGGAGCAGGTTCTGATCGAGCAGGACGAGCTGGAAAACCGCCGCTCCATGCTCGAACAGGCGATGGATACGCTGAATGACCGTGAACGCCGCATTTTCGAGGCGCGCCGCCTCTCGGACGACCCGATGACGCTGGAAGACCTTTCCAGCGAGTTCGGTATCAGCCGCGAACGCGTGCGCCAGATCGAAGTGCGTGCGTTTGAAAAGGTGCAGGCCGCGGTGAAGGCCGCTGCCTACAAGCAGCAGAAGGCGCTGAACCATGTCGAGGAAGCGCACGCCTAAAGTCACAAGGCACCAAACCGACGCTGACAAGTTCTTTCTGCCGCAGACGGACAACCGTTCTGCGGCAGAATTATTTGGGCGTTACTGAGCCCCCTCGCCTTTGGCGAGTTCAAATCCTTCATCTATCCAGCCTGTCAGCCCGCCCGCCATGATCTTGACCGGCCGGTCGAGATTGGCGAGCCGCAAGGCGCCACGCGCCGCGCCATTGCAATGCGGTCCTGCACAATAGGTGACGAAAATCGTTTCCTGCGACCATTCCGCCATCTTGGACTCGATAATCTTGCCGTGCGGCAGATTGATTGCGCCCGGAATATGCGCCTCTGCAAAATGCACAGGGCTACGCACGTCGAGAAGCACGAAATCGGCTCCTTTGGACAAGGCATCGTGCACGTCCCAGCAATCCGTCTCGAATGTGAATTCGGCTGCGAAATGATCCCGCGCCAATGCGCTTGGCGCTGGCGGGATGGCAGTTACGGCTGATTTCCTGTCAGTCTTTGTCACACTATCCATGGGCGATCTCCTTTGTCTTCGGAAAGATTGTCGCCCATAATCCAATTCACTTGCAATTGGCGTGATTGACAATGTACGTAAAGATAATGACAAACCAAATACCAGACCTTAAAGGCCCACTCGTCGTAGCGCTTCTCTATGACCGGCTTTGCACCTTTGAATTCGGTATAGTCGCCGAAATCTTTGGCCTGCCCCGCCCTGAAATGGGACCGGGATGGTATCGCTTCGCCAGTTGCCCGATTGAAGACGGCCCGTTGCGTGCACATGGCGGGTTCGTCATCACGCCCGATGGCGGTCCCGATCTCATTGACGAGGCCGACATCATCATTATTCCGGGCTGGAAAGGTGCGGACATTCCGGTGCCGGAAGCCATCAGCGAAAGGCTGCGACACGCCCACCAGCGCGGAGCGCGCCTCGCCTCCATCTGTTCAGGGGCTTTCGTCCTGGCTGCGACGGGACTGCTCGACGGTGGCACCGCCACCACGCACTGGCGCTATGCCGACGCGCTGCGTAACAAACACCCCGCAATAGATGTCGATGATGCGTCGCTCTATCGCGAACATGATCGCATCTTCACTTCGGCCGGCAGCGCAGCCGGAATAGACCTCCTCATCGAAATCGTTCGACAGGATTTCGGAGCCACCGCCGCAAATTCCGTTGCCCGACGGCTGGTCATGCCTGCTCATCGCACGGGCGGCCAGGCACAGTTTCTCGAGCGTCCAGTCACAAGGCGCGAAGGCACCGCAATCAGCCCGGTTCTGGACAGGATGCGCGCCAATCTTGCCACGGAATGGACAATCGAGCGCATGGCGGCTGCGTGCCGGATGAGCCCACGCACATTCCTGCGGCGCTTTACTGAGGCAACCGGCGCCACGCCCGGCGACTGGCTCACCATGGAGCGTATTGCGGCTGCCAGGGAATTGCTCTCTCAGGGACAGGCGAGCATTGACGATGTTGCTGCTTCAGTCGGCTTTGGAAGCGCCCACACGCTTCGCCATCATTTCCGTCAGAAGATCGGGATCAGTCCGGCGGAATATCGCAGGCGGTTCCTCGCGGAAACTGTCATCCAAGCAATATAAAACCGTCAAATCACTGTAATGGATTGGCTTTAGGGACGAGGGTGTGTTTCACCCTGGAGCGGGCCAGTTGAAACGGATTCGTCGGAACCGCTCCAGCCTTTTGTTTTTACGCATGTCTTGTTCCGAAACCGGTTCCCACTTTCGGGAGACATGCTTCAGCCCGAAGGTCATCCCATGAAAAAGCTCCTGCTCGCCGCAGCTCTTGCGCTTACCGCTGCCACCGCCGCATCTGCTTCCGAATATGTCTCCTTCCTCGATTATCCGCAGAAGGAACAGGACGGGACGGAGTTCTTCACAGCCATCGAAATCCCGCAAGGCAGCTTCACCAAATATGAAATCGATGACAAGACCGGTCACATCGTCGTCGATCGCTACCAGTCCATGCCTGTGATTTATCCGGCCAATTACGGCTCGATCACCAGCACGCTTGCTGGCGACGGCGATCCGCTCGACGCGCTCATCTATACGCGTGAACCGATTGTTCCCGGCGCGATCATCAAGGTTCGTCCCATCGGCGTCCTGAAGATGATCGATGGTGGCGACCAGGACGACAAGATCGTCGCCGTCCCGACCAAGGACATCGATCCGACCTATGACAACATCAAGGAAATCACCGATCTGCCGAAGATCGAACAGCAGCGTCTCGAAGCTTTCTTCCGCGTCTACAAGCAGTTGCCGGAAGGCCGTAAGGTCGTTGAACTGGGCGGCTTCGACAGCGCCGAAGCAGCCCGAAACGAAATCGCCAAGGCCATCAAGGCTTTCGCTGAAAAGAAGTAACCGGCACCATCCCGGCTCGCGTCAAAATAAAAAAGGCCGCTTAAAGCGGCCTTTTTCTGTTTCGATATGTAAGACTAGTTCGTGCCGAGCACGTCGTTGAACGCCTTCTCGCCCGGCACGCCCTTTTCAAGGCTGATAAGGGCGCGGCGACCGTTGCGATAGGAGATCGGAATATCGATCCACTGCAGGCGGCGCATCAGTGAAAGATTGGTGTCCTGCGCCGTGCGGGCGTCGTTCAGCCACACGATAAAGAAGTTGTCGCCGATCTTCGACGGCACGGCGATCAGCGGATTGCCTGCCGCCTGTTCCGTGTCCTTGAAGGTAATGCGCTGTACATTGTCCACGACGCCGCCGGTAAACCCTTCTGGCACGGTGAAGACCAGCTCGATCAGATGGCTCGCCGGGATGGACTGATCCGTATTCTTGCGGATGGTCATCTTCAGCTCGACCTTGCTGGTCGGCATTGTAACGGTCGCGCGGACTGCCGGTTCAGCGGGTTGACCGTCTTCCGGGCTTTCCTCGATCGTCGACCAGACCACATTGCCACGCTCGACCGAATCCGAACCGGCGCCACCGCGTTCTTCATAAAGAAGCGCCTGCTGGCCGACGGCAACGGTCTGGTTCTGTCCGGGCTGCGCACCGGTCTGTGTATTGGTTTCAGCAGGTGCAGGCGTGGAAGCAGCGGTCGACGTACCCTCGCCGATACCGTTTGCAGCACCGGCAGATCCACTATCGGTTTCGCTGCCATCAGGCATCAGCCGCTGCGTCATTTTAGGTTCGCCTGCAGGCTGCTGCGGCTGTTCCGGTGTCTGCTCGCCACCCGTTGTCGCCGTGTTGGTGTCGGCTGGCGGAGTCGTCGAATCTTCGGGATGCGTCCCGGTATCGGAACCGGTCGCAGGCGCATCGCTGCGTCCAAGGCTCGACGCCAGTTCCTGAATCTTGTCCTTGTTGGCCCAGACCGCATAGCCAGCACCGCCGAGAACCAGAACGGCGACCAGAGCTGCAATCAGCCCCTTATAGGAACGCTGCTCCTTCTTGGAGGTGCGTTCGATATATTCGCTGCGGCGGGCCTGCGCCTTTTCCTTGGCGCGGTCCAGTTTCCAGTCGTCGCTGCGCTCGGCTGCAAAGGCCGGTGCGTCATCATCTTCACTGGAGAAATTGTCGCGACGCTCATCGCGCGGTGCACTGGAGAATGCGGGTTCGTCATCATCTTCATGCGACGGTACGCGCTCTGCTGCGTCCTGATTCGCCTCCTGCAGGAAATCTTCCAGCGCATCATCGACCGGCTCTTCCGGCGCGGTAGCGGCTGGCGGTGCATAAAAAGCTTCGACCTCGGCAATGGCATCTTCGAGAATATTACGCTGGCGGACAGCGACAGCCTGCGAGGCATTTGCCGTAACAAGCTTTTGCTCGATCGTTGCGCGCGCTTTCGCGTAAACGCGCTGGCGCAATTCGGGCGACTTGTCCGCCTGCGCATCGATCGTCTTTTTCAGTACCGCTACAAAATCCGCCATTCCGTCTTACCCGGTTTCCGCCCGTCCAGATGAACAATAAGCACAGGATGCAATAAATGTCCCAATAATCACAATAATCAAGGGAAAGCAAAGTCTCTGGCTACGATTTAGCGAAGACTTTCAAAATGATGCGGTGAAATAGTGGCAAAATTCACCCTGATGCGAAGCTTTGTACGGCCGATTGCGTTCTTTGTACAACGGTCGAAAAAAAATCGGAGCAGCTTCCGGAAAAGCTGCTCCGAACATGTCGCTCATTGACTGCAAACAATCAGTCGTGGAACGGATCGGTGACGAGGATCGTGTCCTCGCGTTCCGGGCTGGTGGAGAGCATCGCCACCGGCGCGCCGATCAGTTCTTCGATGTGACGGACATATTTGACAGCCTGCGCCGGAAGATCATTCCACGAACGCGCACCTGCGGTCGTTTCCGACCAGCCCGGCAAGGTTTCATAGATCGGCTTCACCCGCGCCTGCGCGCCCATGGAGGACGGCAGATAGTCGATGCGCTTGCCATCGAGTTCATAGGCGACGCAAATCTTGATTTCATCCAGACCATCGAGAACATCGAGCTTGGTGAGCGCAATGCCGGTGATGCCGGAAGTACGAACCGTCTGGCGCACGATGACGGCATCGAACCAGCCGCAGCGGCGCTTGCGACCCGTCACCACGCCGAATTCATGGCCCTTGGTGCCGAGGAATTCGCCGATCTCGTCGTTCAGTTCGGTCGGGAACGGACCTTCGCCAACGCGGGTCGTATAGGCCTTGGTGATGCCGAGCACATAACCGATGGCCGTCGGGCCAAGACCCGAACCGGCGGCAGCCTGACCGGCAACCGTGTTGGAGGACGTCACGAACGGATACGTGCCGTGGTCGTTGTCGAGCAGTGCGCCCTGCGCGCCTTCGAACAGGATGCGGTCGCCCGCCTTGCGACGTTCGTCGAGAACGCGCCAGACCTGATCGATATAGGGCAGAATCTGATCGGCAACCGAGGTCAGTTCGGTCAAAATGGTTTCAACCGCAATTTCCTCAAGACCCATGCCGCGACGCAGCAGATTGTGGTGCGCGAGCAGACGTTCGACCTTTGGCTGCAGCGTCTCCGGCTCGGCCAGATCGATGACGCGGATGGCGCGACGGCCAACCTTGTCTTCGTAGGCTGGGCCGATGCCGCGCTTGGTCGTGCCGATCTTGAGACCCGAATTGGAGCCTTCGCGCATGGCGTCGAGATCGCGATGGATGGAAAGGATGAGCGGAGCGTTTTCAGCAATACGCAGCACATCCGGGTTGATGTCGATACCCTGTGCGCGCAGCTTCTCGGTTTCAGCAACGAAATGATGCGGATCGACAACGACACCGTTGCCAATGACGCTCAGCTTGCCGCGCACGAGGCCGGATGGCAGCAGCGAAAGCTTGTAGCTGACGCCGTCGATAACAAGCGTATGACCTGCGTTATGACCACCCTGGTAGCGCACGATGACATCGGCGCGTTCGGACAGCCAGTCAACGATCTTACCCTTGCCCTCATCGCCCCATTGCGATCCGACGACAACCACATTTGCCATTGAAGAAACTCCTTGGCTTCTATTTGAAAATCCAAGGATCGAAGCGGCCCGGTCATCGCCAGTTGAGGCTACAGGGTGCTGATCCCTCGTCTCTATACAGATTGAAACGGGATTGCGCGACTCTTTCGTGCAATAAATTCGCGATTTTTAGTGCGCGGAACTAGGTCGGTAGAGATTCAGTCTCTGGGGAGGCGAAAATGGTGATCTTTGAGAACCGGCGCGCAACGTACTATGAGTACGTGAGCACCGGAAGCGCAAAAGAGCGCCATTTGCAGACCGCCAGAGACTGAATATCACCGAACCTAGCCGGCGCGGACCATATAGAGCGCATCATCCGAATAGCTCTTGAGCTTTTCCTCAAGTGCCGGAAGATCGCGGACGACAAAGCCCTTCTTTTCCCAGAAGCCTTGCGAGCCGTTGACTGCAACGAGCGACATGGTGACGAAGCCGTCGCGTTCGGCTTGCGTGGCCATCAGTTCCACGACACGTGTGGCAGCGCCGCTGGAACGGGCGTCGGGCAGAAGCGCGATATCGTGGATATAGTAGGTGTTGGTATCATCCGGCAGTTCGCCCAGAACGGCGTTGAGAGCCGGAACCGTATCGAGCTTCCACGGATGGCTGATGCCATAACCAAGGATTTCGGTATCACGGGCGAGCACGAAGCAGCCCGCCGGATAGAGTTTGAAGCGGTCCCGGAAGACCGCCTCATCTTCAAAGAAGTCGAGATGGACAACATTAGCAACCGCAGTCACGCCCGCAATATCCTGCTCGTGCATGCGCCGCCATTCCGGCTGTACCATCTCTTCAACCATTTTCTCAAACTTCTCCGACGTTGAACTCAAGCGGTGTTGCCGCCTTGATTGCCTCTTGAGCCGTCAGTTCGTCAAGTGCTGCCTGTGGAATCTGTTCATCCACATAGAGCATGGCGATCGCATCGCCACCCGGATGGTCACGTCCGAGCGAGAAGTTTGCGATGTTGATATTATGCTTGCCGCAGATCGTGCCAAGCAGGCCGATCATGCCCGGAACGTCCTTGTTGGTGACGTAAAGCATGTGCGGGCCAACCTCGGCATCGAGATTGATTCCCTTGATCTGGATGAAACGCGCCTTGCCGTCCGAGAAGCAGGTTCCGGCGATGGAGCGCTCACGCAAGGTGGTCTTTACCGTCAGCTTGATATAACCGTCGAAGATACCGGACTTGTCGCGCTTGACTTCCGAAACGATGATGCCGCGTTCCTTCACCATGATCGGTGCGGAAACCATGTTGACGTCGGCAACCTGCGGACGGATGAGACCGGCCAGAGCCGCACTCAACAATGCGCGTGTGTTCATCGTGGCGGTGGAACCGTCGAACAGCACTTCCACTTCCTGGATCGGCTCATCCGTGACCTGACCGACGAAAGCGCCAAGCACATCGGCAAGTTTTACGAACGGCTTGAGGCGCGGCGCTTCTTCCGCCGTGATCGACGGCATGTTGATCGCGTTGGAAACGGCGCCCTTCACGAGATAGTCCGACATCTGTTCGGCCACCTGAAGCGCAACATTTTCCTGCGCTTCCGAGGTCGATGCACCGAGATGCGGCGTGCAGACGACATTGGGCAGCGAGAAAAGTTCGTTTTCCGTCGCCGGTTCCGTTTCGTAAACGTCTATACCGGCACCGGCCACATGGCCGGATTTCAGCGCTGCCACCAGATCCTTTTCCACGATCAGGCCACCGCGGGCGCAATTGACAATACGCACACCCGGCTTTGTCTTGGCCAGGTTTTCCGCATTGATGATATTGCGGGTCTTGTCGGTCAATGGCGTGTGCAGCGTGATGAAATCGGCGCGGGCAAGCAGCTCGTCAAGCTCGACCTTTTCAACGCCCAGTTCCTGCGCACGAGATTCGGACAGGAACGGATCGAAAGCCACCACATGCATCTTCAGGCCGATGGCCCGGGTCGCGACAATCGAACCGATATTGCCGCAACCGACGACACCCAGCGTCTTGCCGGTGATTTCCACGCCCATGAAGCGGTTCTTTTCCCACTTGCCTGCGCGGGTGGAGGTGTCTGCCTCCGGCAATTGCCGCGCCACGGCGAACATCAGCGCAATGGCATGTTCGGCAGTGGTGATCGAGTTGCCGAACGGCGTATTCATGACAATGATACCGCGGCGCGAAGCCGCCGGAATATCGACATTGTCCACGCCGATACCGGCGCGACCAACGACCTTGAGCTTCTTGGCAGCTGCAATCAGCTTTTCCGTGACCTTGGTGGCCGAACGGATCGCCAGACCATCATAATCGCCGATGACTTCGAGAAGCTTTTCCTTGTCCTTGCCGAGATCAGGCAGGTAATCGACTTCCACGCCGCGATCCTTGAAAATCTGGACGGCAGTGGGCGAAAGCTTATCGGATACGAGAACGCGAGGTGCCATGGAGGCCTCCTTCAAACATTTTCAGACCAAACATTTCCTGTAAACACAGACCGATCTGCTTCAGGAAATGCTATGAATAGAGCGCATCCCGAAAAGTGTGAAACGGTTTTCGGATAAGATGCGCGTGAAAACAATCACTTAGAGCGCCGATCTGACTTAATCAGATCGAAATGCGCTCTAAGGGGGATGCGGACCGTGGCCGCCCCAACGCGGACCACGGCGTCATGCACGAAATGCTCAGGCAGCAGCTTTCAGCGCAGCCTTCTGCGTTGCAAAAGCCCAATCCAGCCAATGCGTCAGCGCTTCCAGATCGGAAGTTTCCACCGTGGCACCGGCCCAGATGCGCAGACCCGAAGGTGCATCGCGATAAGCGCCAATGTCATAGGCAACGCCCTCCTTGTCGAGCGCAGTGACGATGCCCTTGGCAAAAGCGGCCTGCTCGTCGGCAGACAAGGCCGTTACTTCCGGATCGACAATCGTAAGGCAGACGGAAGTGTTCGAACGCGTTTCCGGCTTCACGGCCAGATTGGCAATCCACGGCGTCTTTGCGACAAAGCCGTCGAGAACTGCAAAATTCGCATCGGCGCGCGCAACCAGCGCATCGAGACCACCGAGCGATTTCGCCCATTTCAGCGCATCGAGGTAGTCTTCCACGCAGAGCATGGACGGCGTGTTGATGGTTTCGCCGACGAAGATGCCTTCGATCAGCTTGCCGCCCTTGGTCATGCGGAAAATCTTCGGCAATGGCCAAGCAGGCTTGTAGCTTTCCAGACGTTCGACAGCACGTGGGCTGAGGATCAGGATGCCATGTGCACCCTCGCCACCCAGAACCTTCTGCCAGGAGAAGGTCACGACATCGAGTTTCGGGAAGTCGAGACGCTGCGCGAAAGCGGCAGATGTTGCATCGCAGAAGGTCAGGCCCTTGCGGTCAGCCGGAATGAAATCGCCATTCGGGACGCGCGCGCCGGACGTGGTACCGTTCCAGGTGAAGACCACATCGCGGTCGAAATCGACCTGCGAAAAATCGACAATCTCACCATAAGGCGCTTCGAAGGTGCGAACATCTTCAAGCTTGAGCTGTTTGGTCACATCCGTGACCCAGCCCGAACCGAAGCTTTCCCACGCGACCATATCGACGCCGCGTGCGCCGAGCATGGACCACAGCGCCATCTCGACAGCGCCGGTGTCGGAAGCAGGCACGATACCGATACGGTAATCGGCAGGCACCTGCAGCACTTCGCGGGTAAGATCGATGGCCTCTTTGAGCTTTGTCTTGCCGATTTTCGCACGGTGCGAACGGCCAAGCGCCGCATCGACCAGCGCATTCAGCGACCAGCCGGGACGTTTTGCACAGGGACCGGATGAAAAATTAGGATTAGCCGGGCGAACTGCCGGCTTCGCAATCGTCGTCATGTTGTTTCTATCCTCTCAGATAGCACGCGTCTCGTTGGGGAGACGTGGCCCACTTACTGGGATAGCTGAAAGCGCATTTTTCATCAATACGCCTTTCTGGGAATATTTTTACCCAACCCGCCCGAATTGCTTCGGGCGGGTAGAATTTCGTTATCGTGTCGCTGTCTTCGTTTCAGACGGCTCTTCTTCCATGCGCGCATAATAGCTCGCAATCAGCGCACCGGAGATATTGTGCCAGACACTGAAAACAGCGCTCGGCACAGCCGCCAGCGGCGAGAAATGCGCATTGGCGAGCGCCGCGCCAAGGCCACTGTTCTGCATCCCGACCTCGATGCTGATCGCCTTGCGCTTGGCAAGCGACAGACCCGCGAAGCGCGCTGCGAAATAGCCTAGAACCAGACCGAAGCTGTTATGCAGAACGACAACCGCGAAGATCAGCAGGCCAGACTGGGCGATAGCAGCCTTGTTGACAGCCACGACGGCGGAAACGATGAGCACAATGCCGATGACTGACACGAGCGGCAACATGGGCACAGCCGCCTTGACCAAACCCGGCACCAGCTTTTGCAGGATGAAACCCAGCGCCAGAGGCAGGAGAATCACCTTCACGATGCTGATGAACATGCTCATCGCATCGACCGGCAGATATTGGCTGGCGAAGAACCAGACCAGGAAAGGCGTCACGAGAGGCGCCAGCAAGGTCGTGACGCTCGTGCAGGCCACGCTTAGTGCCACGTCGCCCTTCGACAGATAGGTCATGACGTTGCTGGCCGTTCCACCGGGGCAGCAACCGACCAGAATAACGCCCGCAGCCACTTCCGGTGACATCGGGATGATACGCGTCAGCAACACGGCGAGAAGCGGCATGATGATGAACTGGGCCAGCACACCGATGGCGACCTCGAAAGGTCGTTTGGCGACTTCCGCAAAATCCTTGCCGGAAATAGTCAGGCCCATCCCGAACATGATGATGCCGAGCAGAACCACAATCCATGGCGCAAATACGCTAAACGTAGACGGCAGAACAAAGCCCAGAATGGCAAAGACAATGACCCAGACAGCGAATGTCCGGCCTACGAAATCTGAAAATGCTGCAATTGCTTTCATAACCCTCCCCTTTTCAGGAAACGCGCTCGACGCGTTCTTTCACCTGTAAGGATTCGGGTCGCATATGAAAACGAAAAATTCGACGCAACTAAAACAATAAACTGCAAAGCGGGCCGAAAGGCCCGCTGCAATTATAGCAGGGCGCTAAGATGCTAACACATCACACCCTGAAAATGCTCAATTGCCGCACGGACTTAACCAGGTCTTGATGAGTCAAACTCAATGAGACTTGGTATTACCAGGTCGTGAAGCGCACACCGGCGCGCAGCTGATGGGACTGAATATCCTTGTCGCTGAGCGTGAGGCCTGCAGCACTTGCAATATCAGCACCCTCGATGACGCCATAACGATAGCCGATATCAAGCTTGATGTTGGATGCCACGTCGATGCCCACACCCGCCATCAGCGCCCAGGCGAGACGATAATCATCGTCGGTCTTGTAGTTACCATAGGCCGTATCGATGGAATAACGCACATTGGCAAAGCCGAGGCCCGCGCCGAGATAGGGCGTGAATCCATAGTAATTACCGAGGTCCACATAGGCGTTGGCCATCATGTCCCAGCTACGGACATCGACGTCGTAATCGTCAAAACTCTGCTTGGAGTAACCGAGTGTCACATCGCCGCGCAGATTATCCGTGAACTGATAACCGACACCGACGGACGGCACGACATTTTTGTCCAGATCATAGCTTTGCGATGCGCTCCAGAAAGATGTCTCTGTCTGAACCTTGACCTTGGAGGAGAGATTGTAGCCGATATCGCCGCGCAGATACCAACCGGACCCGACCTCGACCGGCTGCTGCACCGGAGCGCCCGGTTCGTAGCTGATCATATCGAGATCGGCGGCAAAAGACTGCGATGCGACGCATAATCCGGCCAGCAAAGCAGCCGACGAACAGAAAGCACGCCATTGCATAGACATGATGATATCCCCGCTTATGAATGTATCATCATGTATGAATGAACATGGTTAAGATCACATAAATATAGGGATATGTTTACTGTACTTCTAAACAAATAAGGCCCGGATGACCGGGCCTTATTTTCATCGCGCGATTTGCAATTACTTGTAAACGGGACCGTCTACGATGGTCGAAACCTGCTGCGGAGCATAGGCCGGGCCTGCACCGCCGAACATATAGCGCAAGCCAACGCGCACATCATGCACGTTCATGCCGTTGTCGTATCCGTCACCGATCCACTGATTGCCTTCAAACATCTTGCCGCCATTGATATGGCGATAACGATAGCCCGCATCGAGCTTGAGGTTCTGTGTGAGATCGACCGACGCACCGGCCATGAGCGCGTAGGTAAAGCGCCAGTTGGCAGCGCCTTCCTGCGTACCACCATAGCGAACATCGTCGAGATCGCCCCACTTCACCCGCGTGCCACCAATGCCAGCGCCGACATAAGGCGTGAAGCCGGCAAAATTGCCGAGATCGACATAGGCATTGGCCAGAATGGAGAGAGCCGAGAAGCGACCGCGTTCGTCGGAAGCGCAGTTGATGTCACCGTTACAGGCCGAACCATAAGTGTGGCCATCAAACTTGGCGCGGGTCATGTAGTCGACCGTCAGATCGGTACGGAAATAATCCGTCACCTGATAACCGACACCGCCGCCCACGAGGAACGACCCCTTGAGATCGCCATAAAGCGTGTTGCTGCCGAAGGTCGGCGAGCCGCCGCCGCAGGTCGCGCAATTATCGATGGTCGCGTAATCAGCGTCCTTGAACTTGGCCTTGGAGTAACCGATATCGCCGCGCAAATACCAGCCACCAACGGCGGGCGGAGCGACAACGACTTCCGGAACTTCTGGAACTGGTTCCAGAATGTCCGCAGCAAGTGCGACAGGCGCCGCAGCCATCAGGGCAACCGATGCCGCCACACCGGCAAAAAGAGCTTTCGTAAAACTTTTCATATGTCTGCCCCATCGGAGAATCGCGCCGCTGAAAGCGACGGGTACGGATGTTTGAGGGGAGACTATTCGGCAAAAGTTAAATACAACTTAACCTTGTTTTTTTACCAAGTTCATTAACACTCGCTAATGTATAAAATGCATTCCAAACGCAAAAGGCGCGGGACAAAACCCGCGCCTTTGCTCGCATTATCTTTAAAGTCATCAGGCCGCAGCGCTGCCCTCGGACGAGATCACGTCGATGATATCGTTGACGACCTTTTCCACCAGACCACGATCATCACCTTCTGCCATGACGCGGATAAGTGGCTCCGTGCCGGATGGGCGGATAACCAGACGGCCCTGAACGCCAAGACGCTCGGTAGCTTCGTCAATTGCGCTCTTCACGCGCTTGTTCTCCAGCGGCTTGCCGCCCGAGGTACGAACGTTCTTCAAAAGCTGCGGCACAGGATCAAATTTGCGGCAGATTTCACTGATCGGCTTGCCCTGCTCCTGCGCGACAGCAAGGATCTGCAATGCCGAAATGAGACCATCGCCCGTCGTCGCATAATCGGACAGAACAATATGGCCGGACTGCTCGCCACCGACATTGAAGCCATGTTCGCGCATATGTTCGACCACATAGCGGTCGCCCACCTTGGTGCGGGCCAGCGTCAGATGACGGTCGGCAAGGAAACGCTCCAGTCCAAGGTTGGACATGACGGTTGCCACGATGCCGCCGCCTTCGAGACGATCGCTTGCAGCCCAGCTTTCAGCGATCACGGCCATCAGCTGGTCGCCATCGATGACGGTGCCGTTTTCATCGACCAACAGCACACGGTCCGCATCGCCGTCCAGCGCGATGCCGACATCGGCGCGCACTTCATGAACCTTCTTCATCAGGCCGATCGGATGCGTCGAACCGCAATCCTCGTTGATGTTGATGCCGTTTGGCTCGTTGTTGATGGTGATGACTTCCGCACCCAGCTCCCACAGGGCAGCAGGGGCAACCTTGTAACCAGCGCCATTCGCACAATCGACAACAATGCGCAGGCCGTTCAGGTCGATATTGCGCGGCAGTGTACGCTTCGCGAATTCGATATAGCGATAGATGTCCCCATCGACGCGCTTGGCGCGGCCAACATCACCGTGGCTGGCCAGATAAGGGGTCAGATCACCATCGATCATCGCCTCGATCTTCAGCTCGATCTCGTCAGAAAGCTTGAATCCATCCGGACCAAAAAGCTTGATGCCATTGTCATAGAATGGATTGTGTGATGCGGAAATCATGACGCCAATATCGGCACGCAGCGAGCGGCAGAGCATTGCAACGGCAGGCGTCGGGATCGGGCCAAGCAGGAAAACATCCATACCGGCAGCGGTAAAACCGGCCACCAGCGCGTTTTCGAGCATATAGCCCGAACGGCGCGTATCCTTGCCGATCACAACGCGCGAAGTCTGGCCCTTGCGGCGGAAGATGTGACCGACAGCCATACCGACTTTCATGGCAACTTCCGGTGTCATCGGGAAGCTGTTTGCCTGTCCGCGAATGCCATCGGTTCCAAAATATTTCCGTGTCATCTGTTTCGCCTTGCGCTGAGCCATGAACCGCTCTCTATGTCTTCAAATATATGCCGCCTGAATTGATCGGCGAGCAATGGCTGCCGGTTGCCGGACAGCAGATTTTCGCTGTTCTTAACGCGAAAACACCCACAAATGCAATTTCGCCTTTTGCGGCAGGTTTAACGTTCCCACGTCCTAAGTCGTAATCTGACGCAATATGATGCGCCGAAATCCTTAATGAGCCTTTGCGGTAAGCCCAAACAAAGCCAGATAACAAGAAAGCCGGGACAAGCCCGGCTTTCTTGATTTCGCTTTCAGACAGCTTATTGCGGCTGCGGCTCCATACCCGGTTCGTTGCCAGGCTCGCTGCCCTTGCGCTTGCGCGGGCTTCCAGCCTTCGGCACACCCGAACCACGCGACGGCGTATCGTTGCCCTGATCGCGCGACGGCTTATTGCCCGCAATCAGTTCCTTGATCTCGTCGCCGGAGAGCGTTTCATATTCGAGCAGACCCTCGGCAAGCGCGATCCAGTCCTTCTTCTTCTTGGTCAGGATGCGGGTCGCCTCGGCATACGCCTCGTCGATCAGGCGACGCACTTCGGCATCGATGATCTGCGCGGTTTCTTCCGAAATATTCTGCGTGCGGGACACCGAATGGCCAAGGAAGACTTCTTCCTGATTGTCGCCATAGGCCACACGGCCAAGCTTGTCGGAATAGCCCCACTGGGTCACCATCGAGCGGGCAAGCTTGGTGGCCTGCTGAATATCGGAGGAAGCACCGGAAGTGATGTTTTCCTTGCCGAACTTCAGCTCTTCGGCCACACGACCGCCCATCATGATGGCAAGACGCGATACCATCCAGGTATAGGTGGCCGAATAACGGTCGCCTTCCGGAAGCTGCATCACCATGCCGAGCGCACGACCGCGCGGAATGATCGTTGCCTTGTGGACCGGATCAGCCTTCGGCACGTTGATCGCAACGATGGCATGACCGGCTTCATGATAGGCCGTATTGGCCTTTTCTTCCTGCGTCATGGCGGAGCGGCGTTCCGCACCCATCATGATCTTGTCCTTGGCGTCTTCGAATTCCTGCATGGTCACAAGACGCTTGTTGCGGCGCGCAGCCATGAGGGCAGCTTCGTTGACGAGGTTGGCGAGATCGGCGCCGGAGAAGCCCGGCGTGCCACGTGCGACAACCCTGAGATCGACATTGGGTGCAAGCGGTACATTGCGCACATGCACTTTGAGAATCTGTTCGCGACCGACGATATCCGGGTTCGGAACCACAACTTGACGGTCGAAACGACCCGGACGCAAGAGCGCGGGATCGAGAACGTCGGGACGGTTGGTCGCCGCGATCAGGATGATCGATTCGTTGGCTTCAAAACCGTCCATCTCCACCAGAAGCTGGTTGAGGGTCTGTTCGCGTTCATCATTGCCGCCGCCAAGACCCGCGCCGCGATGACGACCGACGGCATCGATTTCGTCGATGAAGATGATGCAAGGCGCATTCTTCTTGGCCTGTTCGAACATGTCGCGGACACGGCTTGCGCCGACGCCGACGAACATTTCAACGAAGTCCGAACCGGAAATGGTGAAGAACGGCACATTGGCTTCGCCTGCTACGGAGCGCGCCAGAAGCGTCTTACCGGTGCCGGGAGGGCCCACGAGCAGCACGCCACGCGGAATCTTGCCGCCGAGACGCTGGAACTTCTGCGGATCGCGCAGGAATTCGACGATTTCTTCAAGATCCTGCTTGGCTTCGTCAACGCCAGCCACATCCTGGAAAGTCACGCGGCCATGTGCTTCCGTCAGAAGCTTGGCCTTGGACTTACCGAAGCCCATCGCACCGCGCGAGCCACCCTGCATCTGGCGCATGAAGAAAATCCATACGCCGAGGATCAGGATCATCGGAAGCCACGACAGGAGAATGCCGATCAGCGAGCTGGAACCGTCGGTTTCAGGGCGCGCAGTAATCGCGACATCCTTGCTTTCAAGGCGCGAAACAAGACCTGTATCGCCCGGCGAATAGGTCTGGAAGGTCGAGCCATTATCAGCAAACGTACCGCTGATCCGCTGGCCGGTAATCGTGACCGATTTCACGCGACCGTTGGAAACGTCGTCAATAAACTGCGAATAGGAAACTTCACGGGAATTGGAGCGCTGACCTGGGCTTTGGAACAGGTTGAACAGCGCGATCAAAAGAAGAGCAATGATCGCCCAAAGGGCGAAGTTGCGATAGTTCGGATTCATATCGGGTCCAATCGATACCACGGCCATTCCGCGGGCACGGAACGATGTTTCGGTCTAACATAGGATCGAAGGATGGCCTTGCCAAGGCGCGTTCGACCCCGCATCCTCGATTCTTCTCACTCTGGTTTACAAAAATTAGGACATTTCCGCGCAGATACGTCCGATGCGGGCTTCCACAGCCCTTGCAAGATCGAAATCATGCCCCGGCAACACGTGATCGAAGATCGCAAAATGCCGTTCGATATGAATGTCTTGCTGAAATTCTCCATCCTGCAGAAACAGCAAGGCGAACAGCCTGCCTTCCCTATAAAGAGCAGGTGAAACCAGCAAGGCCTCACGTTTTCGAGATTCGATTTCGATATTCTGCGACTTCAGGAAGTCGGCAAGTTCCTGCCGTCCCGGTGCAGCGAGCTCAAAATCCATCATGCCTTCGTTCAAGAAACGGAATCGCCCGTCCCAGACAATTGGCTTGCCCGGCTCCAGATGGAGCTTTGGCAGATTGCGTTTTTCACGAAGAAACCGATGCGGTGAGCCACTGTCGCCGCGCTCGATGAGGGCGCCGAATACGGTCAGGCGATGAGTGTCATCATCTCCAGACAGAACCCGTTCAATACGCGACCGCTCGCTATCGCCCGGCAGGAAACGGCGTCCGCCAGCGATGGCCGCAAGCAATCCTGAGAACAACCGCCTCGCATTGCCGGGAAGCGCGGCGTAAAGCTGCGGATCGACGAGCAAGGCACCGTTCGCATCAGCGCGCAGGCTCGCCGGGTTGCCCAGCGCAGCAATCAAGGCGGCATTGTCCCGCTCGCGCGCAGCACCAGCCTCGGCGATCTGGTCGAGAACCGTCTGCCTGTCAGCCTCGGCGGCAATGCCATGACGAATTCTCGGTCGTTCATATTCGGTGTTGGCATTGCTGGGATCATCCACCCAATTGATACCCCTGCCCCGCAATTCATCGCGCAGTGTCTGCCGGGAAACGGAAAGCAGAGGACGATCAAGTTCAACCGAGCCTTCGAGCCCAAGACCGTCCAGCAACGAGCGCAACGACATGGCCGCAAGCCCGCGCGCCTCGGCGTGGGCGCTACGCTCCTTGCGCATCAGAAAGGTCTCGATCTGGTCGTCCTGCGTATGGCCGGTGACAATGAAGGCTCCGCCAACATCCCGCGCGGCCTGCACCAGCAGCCGATAGCGCGCCGTCCGCGCAGCAGCGGCAAGCCCACTTGTGGGCTTGGCCTCGTCCCAGACGAGAATGCGGTGTTCAATCCCGTATTGCCGGCAAAGCAGCCCGACATTTTCGGCTTCGGCCTTCGATTCGGCGCGCAGTTGATGATCCACCGTCACAGCAATCAGCCGGGGTGGGTTCTGGAGCATGGCCATATAATCCCGGACGAGGAAAAGCAGGCCGAGAGAATCGCTGCCGCCCGAAACGGCGGCTATGACGGCCTTGGCCTGCTCAAATCCGAATGGCTCGAATAATTTGGAAATATTGCTTGGGCTAAGCCCCACGAAATAACTCCGCAATCAGCACTTTGCGCGGCTGCGCTCATCGGCAACGCGCTTCAATATCGCGGGCGCTGCCTTGGGGTAACGTTCTGGAATCTGCGCGAAGGTCGCGCAGGCGACATCGCGATTGTCCATCTTTTCAAGCGTCATGCCGAGCTTGAACATGTTTTCCGGCGCGCGTTTCGAATCGGGATAATCGCGCTGCGTATCAATGAATACCGTCGCCGCTTCCGGATAACGGCCCTGACCGTAAAGCGATTCTCCGAGCCAGAAGCGTGCTTCCGCCGTATTGGGATCAGCCGGATAACGCTTCACATGCTCGCGGAAGCCGGTTTCGGCTGCCTTGTAATCGCCCGACATCAGATACTGATAGGAAGCCTGATAGAGCGAACTGGGATTATCGTCCGTCGGAAGGGATGCAACCGTATCGCCTGCAGCATTTCCTCCCGAGGTGGCGCCGGGTGCCGCACCCGGCTGTGCCGTGCGCGGTGTGGCATCAAGCGTTTCGCCGATTACATTGCCATTGGCGTCGAACCGGATGGAACCCAGCGACTGCGGCGGCTCGCCACGTTCCGGTCCACCCTGTGCGGGTGCGTTCGAACCAATAGCCATGGAATCGGCGCCAGAAGACTGGTTGGCCGCAGTCTGCGAAGAAGCGTTGTATCCACCGTTCTGCGGGGCGCTTCCGGAAACCCCGCCAACGAGGTTTCCGTTATTGCCCTGACTGGTCCCTTGGCTGGAACCAGCATCGGCGAGCGACGTGTCGCCGCCAGCCTGCTGCACTTCCGCATCGGCGCGTTTGCCGGTTTCCAGAAACTGGAAACGGCCTTCGTTTGCTTCCTGCATCTTCTGCATCTGATCCTGCATTTCGAGGATCTGGAAGTTCATGGCTTCCGCACGCGCACCCAGCGCATCTGCTATCGCAGCGGGGTTGCCCATGCCCTGCGCGCAGAGATCGGCGCCCGGCGATGCTGCCGCGGGAGCCGCTTGAGCTGCACCACTGGAAGCAGGCGGGGTTACGCCGTTCTTCTTTTCCAGTTCTTCAAACCGGAATTCATTGTCTTCCTGCGTCTTTTGCAGCTGATTGTCGGTGAAAGAAATCTGGGCGTCCACGTCCTCGACCTTTCCGGTCAGGTTGCGCACCAGTTCCTGCTGCAGGCCGGGACTTTGATAGCCGCCGCCCTGACCGCCGCCGCTGCCATTATCACGCATGGCGTCATCGAGAATTGCTGTCGAACCGATGCTGACATGATTCTGGGCGCCGCCACGGCCCTTCTCCAAGGCCTGAAAACGCGCTTCGTTGTCGCGCTGGATTTTCAGCATCTTGTCGCGAAGCTGCAAGATGCGCGCATAGGACTGGGCGTTTTGATGTGCCAGATTGCAGACCTGCTGCGAAAACTGATCGCCGCCGGGAGCACCTGCCTGCGCGAGCTGAATCCCCCCTTGCGAAGAAACAGATGCCGCCAGAACCGGAGCACTCACCAAAAGCGGCAGCATGGCAATTGCCAGCGTCACTTTCCTCATTGGTTTCCTCATTCCCTTTTGCCCCTGCTAATTCATCCATCCGATTCACCCATCCAATTCGGGGCGAACACGATGATCGAGTGTCGCGCCTGAACAGACGCTGAACATGATTGCCGCACGATCAGCTCCGCTTTTAGAGCATTTCCCGCAAAAGTGCGAAGCGGTTTTGCGTCGGATAATGCGAAAAGCGAAGGCCTTTTGACGCTCACTATGACAAGTGCGACTTCGGCCAAAGTTTGTCGAAACGACCAAACAGGCGGTCAAAAACGAAAAAAGCGGCTCGAAAGCCGCTTTTCCGTAACACTGTCAGGTGCCCGCAGATTAGCTGCCTGCACCGTTGAGAACGGTGACGGCGCGACGGTTCTGCGACCAGCACGAGTCGGCATCGCAAACTGCGACCGGACGTTCGTTACCGTAGGAGATGGTGCGCATACGGTTGGTCGGGACGCCACGCGAAGCGAGGAAGTCGCGGGTGGCAGCTGCACGGCGCTGGCCGAGAGCAAGGTTATATTCACGCGTACCGCGTTCGTCGGCATGGCCTTCGACCGTGATCGAGTACTGCGGATAACGTTGCAGCCACTGGGCCTGCTTGGAAAGCGTCTGCTGTGCATCGGCGCGGATCAGCGAAGAATCGAGATCGAAGAAGATGCGGTCGCCAACATTGACCGTGAAGTCCTGCGAGGAACCCGGCGTTGCAGCGCCTGCACCGAGACCCAGATCACCGGCATTGTTCGGAAGGTTCTTCTTGGACGCACAACCGGCAACGGCGAGCGACATGAAAAGGGCAATAGCGATCGGGCTACGTGCAATCGACTGGATACGGCGCATGGGCCGGAGCTCCTTAAGATTTGATGTTCCTGCGTAACCATCCAATAATCATATTGAGGTTAAGACAGGCTCAAGAAGTATGGTTAATATTTTCTTGCGGCCAGATGCAACCGGCGATTTCCGGCAGCAGTTCTGGTGTTAGCCCTTGGGGGCAAAATACGGCAGAAACACGGCTTCCTGGCAATGATTGTGGCAATTTGAGCATTTCCTGCAAAAGTGCGAAGCGGTTTTGCGTGAGGATAATGCGATAAAACAAGGAGATAGAACGTTTTCCCGTTTCCGGTTGAACCGGAACCGTTCTATCCATGAAAAAGGCGCGAAACCGGAGTTTCGCGCCTTCACTTTCCATAACTATCCGCGAATCCGCTATTCGAGCAGCGGTGACCAGGCCGGATCGGATGCGAAGTTCGGCGTCTGGATCTGGCGCTCGTTGCGACCGGTCAGGTCGATGGTGAAGAGCTTCGGACCGCCTGCACCCGCCGCCTTGCGGAAGAACATCAGCACGCGACCGTTCGGAGCCCAGGTCGGGCCTTCATTGTGGAAGCCCGAGGTCAGCAGGCGTTCGCCCGAACCGTCAGTTTTCATCACACCAATGGAGAACTGGCCCTGCGACTGCTTGGTGAAGGCGATGAGATCACCGCGCGGAGACCAAACCGGCGTGGAATAGCTGCCGTCACCGGCCGAGATACGGCGCGGATTGGAGCCATCAGCACCCATGACATAGAGCTGCGGACGTCCACCACGGTCGGAGGAGAAAACAATCTGCGATCCGTCCGGTGAATAGGACGCGCTCGTATCGATCGCCTGACTGTTGGTCAGGCGCGTGGTCGAACGATTGCGCAGGTCCATCGTATAGATATTGGCGCTGCCGTCGTCCTGAAGCAGGCTCATCACAACCTTCTGGCCATCGGGCGAGAAACGCGGAGCAATGGTCATGCCGGGGAAATTGCCGACGAGTTCACGCTGGCCGGTTTCGAGCTGCAGCAGATACACCTTCGGCGAACCGCCTTCGAACGACATATAGGTGACTTCCTGACGGTTCGGCGAGAAACGCGGCGTCAGCGAAATGGCGCGACCGTCGGAAATGTAACGCACATTGGCGCCGTCCTGATCCATGATGGCAAGACGCTTGACGCGCTTCTGTGCCGGGCCGGATTCATCGACGAAAACAACACGCGTATCGAAGTAGCCCTTTTCACCGGTCAGGCGTTCGTAGATCGCATCAGCGATGATATGGGCGACGCGGCGCCAGTTGTCCGGCGTGGTGAAGAACTGCTGGCCGATCATCTGCTGGCCACCGAACGTATCCCACAGGCGGAACTCAGCCTTGAGACGGCCATCCGGCTGTTTGGTGATGCGGCCCGTGACAAGCGCCTGCGCATTGATGACCTTCCAGTCCTCGAAACGCGGAGCCGCGTCCGGATTGGAGATCTTCTCGATGAAGGCGCCCTTGTCGATCGGTGCAAAAAGACCAGACCGCTCAAGATCGGCCGCGATGACCGACGTGATATTCGGCCCGAGCTGATCAGCCGAAAGGAAATCGGTGATGGCGATCGGCAACGGTTCGATCACCCCCTTGTTGATGTTGATTTCCACGACGGCGCGCGCCGGCATGGTGCAGACAAGGCTTGCGGCAATCATACACGCGAAAGCCGAAAAGACCGTCCGGATCTTTGTATTGATGATGCCGATTTTCATGTCTTCTGGGACCTCTTTGTCCTTGCAGTAAGTTGGTTGGCGACCGGAAACCCGGTCAGAACATTTCGCTCGGGTCGAAGTTGACGATCACTTCCGACCATGAATCATATTTGTCGACTGGCAGATTGTACGGCGCGCAGCGTGCGACAGCGCGCTTGGCGCTCTCGGCTGCTGCACGACCAACACCGTCACCGCCGCCGCCCGATGTCACTTCAGGGACACCCTGAATGGAGCCATCCTGATTCAGCTTCATCTTGACGGTCACGACCAGTCCCGGCGCGTCGGCCACACCGGCAGGCACGTTCCAGCATTTGGAAATCGCACCGCGCAACGCATCCATTTCGCTCTGGCTGAGCTTGGAGCCGCCAGTATTCTTCTTGCCGCCCAGCGATGCCTGATCGGTGGAACGCTTGGCTCCGCCGCCTGCCGCCTTCTGCTTATTCAGAAGGGCAGCAACCTCATCGGCAATCGCATCATTCTTCGATTTCGAAGTCTGAGCGGCGTTCTGCGTCGGCTTCTTATCTTCCGTCGGTTTGCGGTCCGGCGTCTTTGCTGTCTGCGCCTGCGGCGGCTTCGGCTTGGCGTCGGGCGCTGGCACCTTGTCCGGCAGCTTCGGCGTTTCAGCGTCAGGGGTTTCCGCCTGTTTCTCAATGGCTTCCGCCACCGGATCAGGCTTCACTTCCTGCTTTTCTTCCGGCTTAGCCTGAACTTCCGTCGCCGGAACCGGCGTCGGCTTGGTCTCAGGCTTCTGTTCCGGTTTCGGATCAGGCTTCGGTTCCGGCTTTTTTACCGGTTCCGGTTGCGCCTTGGGTTCTTCCGCCGCCTCGATTGGCTTCGCCTTTGCATCGGGCTTTGGCGGCGTCTGGGTATCGATATCCTGATCGCCAAAATTCTCGGCGTTTGGAACAGTCTGCGGTTTGGTTGTCGGCACAGGAGCCGACTTTTCCTTCATGGGCGCAGTCTTTTCGCCCTGCTGGATTTGCGTCATCGACTCGATCGGTACGATATCAACCGGGAACGATTCCGAATCCTGCACGTCGAAAGCCTTCGGCGAGGAAAACGAAACCACTGCCAGCGCGACCGCAACGGCATGCAAGGCAACAGAAGATGTCAGGCCAGCCTTCATGATGGCGTCAGCTATCCTGCTCCTGGAGGGTCACAAGGCCGATATTTTTGAAACCGGCGGCGGAAATGCGGGCCATGACTTTCATGACGGTGCCGTAATCGGCAGCCTTGTCACCACGCACGAAAATGCGCTCTTCATAGCCCGTCTTGGCGATAGCCTGGAGTTTCGGCACCACTTCATCGATCGGAATTTCGGTTTCCTGCAGGAAGATCTTGCCTTCGCTGTTAACCGAAACAGTGATCGGCTGCGTATCGGCATTCATCGCCTTGGCCTGCGTATCGGGCAGGTCAATCGGCACGCCAACCGTCAGCAGCGGCGCGGAGACCATGAAGATGATGAGGAGAACGAGCATCACGTCGACGAATGGCGTCACGTTGATTTCGCTCATCAATGCCTTCTTGCGGCCGCGCCTGCGGCGCCCGCCCGACTGCATTCCCTGATTTCCTACCGACATGCCCATTGCAAGATTCCCGAAGGCTGAAACTACACTCGATGCTTGAAGCCGCTTAATTACGCGGCGTCAGCTTCTCATCAATTTGGCGCGACAGTATGGCGGAGAATTCATCCGCAAATCCTTCCAGCCGTCCGCCGATCTTGCCCGCATCCGCCGACAGCTTGTTGTAGGCAATAACGGCAGGAATAGCGGCGAGAAGACCGATTGCCGTTGCCAGAAGTGCTTCGGCGATACCCGGCGCCACAACGGCAAGACTGGTGTTCTTGGAAGCGGCGATTGCCTGGAACGAGGTCATGATACCGACAACCGTACCGAACAGACCGATGAAGGGGGCTGCAGAGCCGATGGTCGCCAGAAAGCCCAGACGCGAGTCGAGCTTTTCACTTTCGCGCGCCAGCGCGACATCCATGGCCTTGTCGATACGCATCTGCAGGCCAATGGGCGAGCGAGCGCCCTTCTCGAATGATTTCTTCCACTCACGCATCGCGGCCATGAAGATGGACGCCATGCCGGTGGTACGGCGTTCGCCAAGATTGCGATAGAGTTCCTCCAGCGACTGGCCGGACCAGAACGTCTGCTCGAAGCGATCAATCGCGCGCCGTGCCCGTCCGTAAGCAATCGTCTTGTCCACGATGATAGCCCAAGTCCAGATCGAGGCGAACAGCAGGCCAAGCATAACCAGCTTGACGACCCAGTTCGCCTGCATGAACAGGCCCCAGAGGGTAACATCGGCGGCGGGGGCCGCTAACGCAACATTTTCCATCGATCTACCGTCCTCGAATCCAAACGCCCGGCCACATGACCGGGCGGTATCGCAAATCCGTTACTCAACGTCTGAAAACAGACGCTCCAAACCTGCGCAGCTTTTCAACTTGAAGCCGTACCTGCCCGACGAGCGGCCGACACTTCGCACCGCAACCGCCATTCCGGATTTCAACTTTAAATCCATCACGCGCTTGTTACGGTTAATTTTGGTGAAAGGAAGGCGCTGCGCTTCAAGCCTGCCTCTCCACCGATTCCGTCAGGGTGATTAATGGAATATTATGGTTAAAGATGCGTTAGCATTCGCCCAAATAGGTATATTTGCCGCTAGCGCATCGAATTCCGCACGAACATGCCAGTGAAGACAGTCATTGGAGCGGTCCTGGGACTCAGTTCTTGCGGTTGTTGGTGAAAGCTTCCCGCCATTCGTCGGGAATGCGGCGCGGATGGCCTTCTTTGGTTATCATGACGGCCTCTACCTTCGCCTCCGAAAGCAGACGCTCCCCGCAGGTAATTTTCTGCGCCATGATGACCCGCGCGCCGCGAATTTCGCTGACGCGGGTTTCAATCAGAATAAGATCATCCATCTTCGCGGGCGATTTGTAATCGATCTCCATGCGGCGAACGACCCAGACCATTTCTTCGCCAAGCGCGCCCTCAGCCAATTCGATATGATGAACGTCCTGCAGACGCAGGAAATCCGTGCGTCCGCGTTCGTAGAATTCCAGATAGCGACCGTGATAAACGAAGCCGGAAAAATCCGTATCGGCATAATAGATGCGCGCATAGAGCAGATGCGCGCCGTCTTTCAGTTCGCCCGATACGGCAGCCTGCGCCAATTGTTCCTGTCGTTCCGTCATTCGTCTTCCATGAAGAGGCCGTATTGCGACTGCTGGATGATTTCAGCAGGCGCGGGCAATCCGAGATGCTGCCAGGCGACAGCCGTCAAGACGCGACCGCGTGGCGTGCGCTGCAGGAAACCCTGCTGGATCAGATAGGGTTCGATAATGTCTTCAATTGCGTCACGCGGCTCAGACAGGCCGGCGGCAATGGTTTCGATCCCCACCGGACCGCCGCCGAAATTGCGTGCGATAATATTGAGGTAACGCCGGTCGAGCTGATCCAGCCCGCGGTTGTCCACTTCAAGGCGTGACAGCGCCTCATCAGCGATCTTGCGATCGATGACATCGGCGCCGGCGACCAGCGCGAAATCACGCACGCGGCGCAACAACCGTCCGGCAATACGCGGTGTGCCGCGCGAACGGCGGGCGACTTCCAGCGCTCCATCCGGCGAAATACCCATCTGCATGATGCGCGCACCACGCCGCACGATATATTCCAGTTCCTCAACCGTATAGAAATTGAGCCGTGTCGGAATGCCGAAACGGTCCCGCAACGGCGTGGTCAAAAGCCCGAGACGGGTCGTTGCCGCAACGAGCGTGAACTTGGCAAGATCAATCTTCACAGAACGTGCGGCAGGCCCTTCGCCGATGATGAGATCGAGCTGGAAATCCTCCATGGCCGGATAGAGGATTTCTTCCACAGCCGGGCTCAGGCGATGAATTTCATCGATGAACAGAACGTCGCGCTCTTCCAGATTGGTCAGCAGAGCCGCAAGATCACCCGCCTTGGCAATGACTGGGCCGGATGTGGAACGGAAATTGACGCCCAGCTCCTTGGCCATGATCTGCGCCAGCGTCGTCTTGCCTAGACCCGGAGGGCCAACGAACAGGACGTGGTCAAGCGCCTCGCCACGCACTTTGGCGGCCTCGATAAAGACTTTCAGATTTGCGCGCGCTGCCGCCTGCCCGACAAAATCGTCAAGCGTCTGCGGGCGCAGCGTATTGTCTTCGTCTACGCGTCTGTCAGCATCAATGAGAGGGTTGCGGTCGCTCATGCCTTCCTCCTCGCATGAACATATCGCTCAGGCAAGTAAATCACCGCGACAATTCCTTCAGACCCAGGCGGATGAGCTTGGCCGAATCGGCATTCTCCCCCGCTTCCTTCAAGGCCGCGGCGACGGCATTGGCGGCCTGATCACGAGAGTAGCCGAGATTGGAAAGCGCCGACACCGCATCGGCAACCGGCGCCGGAGCAGCGCCCGCGCCAAGTTCCTGCTTGAGTCCGATCGTGCCGCTCGCATCACCAGCGAAGGCAGGCGCCTTGTTCTTGAGTTCGGTCACGATGCGCTCAGCAACCTTCTTACCGACACCCGGCGCGCGCGAAACCATGGCGATGTCACGCAGTGCAATTGCATTGGCGAGTTCCGACGGCGACAACGTGCCGAGCACGGCGAGAGCCACCTTGGCGCCAACGCCCTGCACATTCTGCAACAGGCGAAACCATTCGCGCTCGAGCTGATTGGCAAAACCATAAAGGCGGATCATGTCCTCGCGAACATAGGTTTCGATGAACAGGATAGCCGCTTCGCCCACACCGCCGAGATTGCCAAGCGTGCGCGCCGAACAAAACGCAACATAGCCAACACCATGCACGTCGATGACGGCATGATCCTCGGCAATTTCATCGATCACACCCTTGAGCTTACCGATCATGGCCACCTACGCGATAAGTTGTTGCAACCGGCGCGCACTTGCGATGCTTTGCCGGTGATGCGCATGACAAATGGCAATGGCAAGCGCATCGGCGGCATCGCTCGTATCGAACGATGCGCGCGGCATCAGCACTTTCACCATCATATGGATTTGCTGTTTTTCACCGTGTCCAACGCCGATTACAGCCTTCTTCACGGCATTCGGCGCATATTCGGCAACGGGCAGTCCAGCCTGCGCGGGCGCTAACAAGGCAATGCCGCGCGCCTGACCAAGCTTCAGCGTCGCCGTTGCATCCTTGTTGACGAAGGTGTGTTCAACCGCCGCCTCATGCGGCATATATTCATGCAGGACTTTGGAAAGACCTTCATGCAGCTGGCAAAGGCGCGATGCGAGATCCATCTCGGCATTCGAGGTTACAGTCCCCGAACCGATGAAATGCAGTGAATTGCCCAACGATTCGACAATGCCCCAGCCGGTACGGCGCAGGCCCGGATCGATACCAATGATGCGAATCGTTTCTTTCATAAGCGAACCCTATCCTCAGACGGATTCACTTGACAGCAGAAAAGTGAACAAAAGAGAAACATGCGCCACGAAGGGAGCACATGATCGATCGTTATGAAGCGCCAAAAGCAGTTTTGAGCAATACGATCTGTTCGGAAACCGGATTGCCACGTGGAACGCCCTGCAGCGAAACCACTTCACCGTAAACTTCGCGGTCCATACGGCGCACACGTGCCTGAAGGCGCATCGAACGTTCGACCAGCTCCATGAATGCTGCAGGCAGTTCGGACCAGCCTTGTGCGATTTCACCCGCCGATGGCGTGTCTAGACGCACCTTGGCTTTCTCGGCTGCAACCTGCTGACGGGTCATTTCACCGTTCCGCGCCGCGCGCTGGAGCAGCAACCACGAAGCAACCTGCATCAGGCGCGTGGTCAGACGCATCGATTCGGCGGCATAGAGCGTCGCAGCCACACGCGAAAGATTGCGCGCATCCTCACGGCCTTCGCCGTCGAGATAGCTTGCCGCTTCCTCGACCATATCCATGCCTTCTGCATAGATCGGCTTGAACGAATCCGAGAAAACCATGCGCTCTGCGAGGCTGATCATATTGCTCGGCATCTGGCTCTGTTCGCTAATCACTGCTCTGCCACCTTGCATGACCGCCTGTATCGACGGCCCATTCCGTTGCCGTATTCGTCCAGTGGGATATGCCAGACGGATACGAATAAAACCATTGAACCGCTGTTCGACCATGGAGGAGGCTGAGACGGAACAGCTGTGCTAAACAAGTCCACGATAAACTGCACCTTCATACACCGTCGCGCAAGTTTATGTTTAACATTCGGTTAACATTTTCAGAGGCTTTTGACGAAAGCTTGTAAATAGAACGGATTGGGCAGTTGTTCCGTTCCGCACGCCTGCATGTGGAAATCGATATTCCCCCGATATGCAGCAAAAAGCGCACAAAAAAAGAGCCGCAATGGCGGCTCTCAGGAGTTTAACAGGGAGGCGTCAAACAGAGTGGCTAAACCACTCGGTAAGAATCCAGCCGAACTGGATGTAAACCATTTAACATTCTTAAGATTAATGAATGGTTAATTTCTGCGTAGCGCTGTGGATAATCTCACGCAATCCGGCACTTTTCACTCAAAGAAAAGCCGCCCGAAATGGGCGGCTGATCAGTAGTGGTTAATAGCGCTGCATCGCGGGTTTGGAGCTTGACGCAACCTGCATCTTGACGGGTTCGGCAGCAGGAACAGCGGGCTTTGCCGAAACGGGAGCCCCCTTCTTGCCCCAACCGATGGTTGGCAGCCATTCCAGATAATAGGCCAGTGCGAACTGCATCACGATGCCGGTTGCGATCAGCAAAGTGTCATAAGGCAGGCCGCCCGGGTTCACGAGCTTCATCACCTGCGCAACCATTGCCAGCAGCGTACCGGCAATGAAGACCGGCAGCGAATGCTTGCCGAGAACGGCGAGAGGATTATCCGGCGCCGTCCGGGCAATATTGTTCAGCGTCGGAACGACGGCGATGAGATAGGCAATCGCCAGCACGTGCAGCAGACGCGGACCCGACAGGAAAGTCTTGTCGAAGCCGGTAAGAACCATGGGCAGGCCCATCGACGCATCGATGCCCCAAAGCGGAATACGCACCCATGCCAGCGCCAGCACCAGATAGCCAACGGCAAGGCCGATCAGCAGCGGATGCTTCGGCAGCTCGCCACCGCGACGCACATGAATCACGCCTGCAATACCGATTGCAAACAGGAACTGCCACGACAGCGGATTGAGGAACCAGACGCCTTCGGTCGGATAATTTACCGGCGCAACGTGATAGAGGCCTGACAGGAACCAGACCGTGCCGGAAACACCGAGCATGAGCGGCAGACTGATGCGCGCCAGCAGAAGCAGGATCGGAGTCAAAACCAGCATCACGGCATACATCGACAAAATGTTGTTATAGCCGAGCTGGTGACCCATCGTGACGATGCCGAACAGCGCTTCGACCGGGTGCTTGACCAGCGGCGCGATGTTGATCTGCGTAAGCAACTCCGAACGCTTCAGGAAGATAGCGGCAGCGGCGAAAATGGCGATGGTCGCCATGGTCGTCATGATGTGCGTCGTATAGAGCACACCAGCGCGGCGCCACATTTTCAGCGACAGAAGCAGGCGATTGCCGGGAGCGAATTTAGATCCATAGGCAAGCGCCACGGCCATGCCGGAAATCAGCACGAAAGCTTCAGCCGAATCGGAGAAGCCCAGATTCTTGTGCGTGAAATGCTCGTAGATCGTGCCGGGCACATGGTTGATGAAGATCGTTAGCAGCGCGAGCGCACGAAACACGTCGATGCGCGTGTCGCGCATTTTCGTCGGTTGTGCGGGCATCGCTTCTCTAGCGGTCGCAATATTCATTTACCAGCCTGCCTATCTTTGAAGGAAAGTGCCTGCACTTGGGATTGCGAGCCTTTCCACTTTTCTTCGTGTCATTCCGGATGGGTGCCGGAACAGTTTCACACGTTCTGCCGGAGCGTTCAGCGCCCGGTCTTGGTGTGGCTTATATACGCGTTAATCCCGGCAGAACCGGGTTGGTTCCGATCAACTTTCGTTCCAGTGGATAACATTATGCCAGCTCGGACAGGCGCGGGCCCGAGAAGGTTTCGCCAATGAATACTTGCCGAAGCCCGGTTGCGTCGCATAAATGCGACAAAACAAATAGATAGAGCCCCGCTTCCGTTTCCGGTAAACAGAACGCCTCTATTGCCCGAATTCCATCACGTTTTTCCCGTTAGGCTTGGCTCATGAACACGCCCGCTCACCAGACTGAAACCGAACGCTGCCGCATCGTGCTGGTTGCGCCTCCACTTGCCGACGGCGCGGCCCTCGCAAAGCTTTTGACGGCTGCGCTCTCGGGTGGCGACGTTGCAAGCGTCATTCTCGACACCGGCGATCTCGACGAAGCCACTTTTCAGGCCACGGCTGAAAAGGTCATCCCCGTCATTCAGGAAAAAGGCGCCGCCGCGCTTATCCTGAACGATACGCGCATCGCGGGTCGCGTCGGTGCAGATGGCGTTCATATCGAAGGCAAGGCTGCCGATCTGGCAGATGCGATCGAAAAACATACGCCGAAGATGATCGTCGGCACCGGCAATCTGCGCGACCGCCATGGCGCAATGGAAATCGGCGAGTTGCAGCCCGATTATGTTTTCTTCGGCAAGATCGGTGCGGATAACAAGCCGGATGCCCATCCGCGCAACCTGTCGCTGGCCGAATGGTGGTCGCAGATGGTGGAAATTCCCAGCATCGCGCAAGCCGGAAGCACACTGGAAAGCATCATCCCCGCAGCCGAAACCGGCGCGGATTTCGTTGCGCTCGGTCGGGCGGTCTTCGACGCCGAAGACCCTGCAAAAGCTGTCGCGGAAGCCAACCGGCTTCTCGATGAGAACGCGCCACGCTTTGAAAACTGATCCCTTCATCAAGGTCTTGCCGATGCCCATGAAGAACAAACTTCTTCTCGCTGCCATTTTGACAATCGCGCTGCCGGTCCTGCCTGCTCTGGCAGCGGGCGAGCCGGTGCACGGTCAAAAGAACAGCCATCAGGGTGATCGTCAGGATAAGAAAGCCGACAAGCCTGCCAAGCCGGTGATGCTGCCGCAACCGGCAACGACCGAACCGATGCCCCACATCGACCCAAGCCGTTTCGGCGACAAACCGGCAGACGAGGCTTTCGGTGCATTTCAGCGTGGCCTTTATCTGACCGCTTTCAATCTGGCCAAGCCACAGGCTGAAAAGGGCGACCCAGCATCGCAGACACTCATTGCAGAAATTTATGCGCGCGGCCTTGGCATCCCCGCCAACCAGAAACTGGCGGCGGAATGGTACGAGAAAGCAGCCAATAACGGTGTTGTAGAAGCGCAGTTCCGCTATGCCGCACTTCTGCTTCAGGGCACCTACGCCAGGAAAGACCCCGTCAAGGCAGAGGAACTGATGAAGAAGGCTGCCGAGGGTGGCAATGCCATGGCGCAGTTCAACTACGGCCAGATGCTGATGGAAAAAACGCCGGGCAAGCCGGGCATCGATCTCGCCTTCCCGTGGTTCGAGAAGGCGGCCGGGGCCACGCTGGCCGATGCACAATATGCACTCAGCCAGATTTATGCCAACGGTACCCCGACCATCCCCCGCGACGACAAGAAAGCGCGCGTCTATCTCCTGCTTGCTGCCGCACAGGGTTATGATACGGCGCAGTTCGATCTGGGCCGCTGGCTGATTGAGGGCCGCGGTGGCGACCGCGACTACGAACAGGGGTTTGGCTGGATGCGTCTTGGCGCACAGCGCGGCATGGTGATGGCACAGGCCTGGCTCGCCCGCCTCTATCGCGATGGCATTGGCACAGAAGGCGATCTCGTCAAAGCAGCGGCCTGGTATATTGTTGCCCAGCGCGCCGGTTTTCGCTCACCAGACCTCAACGACATGATGGACGGACTGGCTGATGACCAGATTAAACAGGCCATAGAAACCGCCAACAATCTGCGCGTCCGCTGATTTTTGGGCGAATTTTGAGGCTGGATTGGCTCTCTTTTCGCGCTCAGGCTTGCGCCAAGCGCCTTTTTATGGTCTTGAGACGCCGATTATCGTGGTTCGAGTATAAGGCAGGTGCGCAATCTCCGGAATAATGCCGGACGGTTGCCTTTTCGTCGTCATGCGTCGAACCGCACATGGTTTCACATTTTCATTCCGGATCAAGCTCATGAAGATCAATGGTAACGAAATCCGCCCCGGCAATGTCATCGAACATGCTGGCGGCTTGTGGGTTGCGGTCAAGACCAACGCCGTCAAGCCTGGCAAGGGCGGCGCTTATAATCAGGTCGAACTGAAGAACCTCATCAACGGCACCAAGCTCAACGAACGTTTCCGCGCTGCAGAAACCGTCGAGCGCGTTCGTCTGGAACAGAAGGATTTCTCGTTCCTCTACGAACAGGGCGAAGCGCTGATCTTCATGGACACCGAATCCTACGAACAGCTTGAGCTGGCCAAGGATTTCGTCGGTGACCGTGCCGCTTTCCTTCAGGACGGCATGATGGTTACTGTCGAACTCTATGAAGAAAAGCCAATCGGTATCCGCCTTCCGGATCAGGTCACGCTTGCCATCACCGAAGCCGATCCGGTCGTCAAGGGCCAGACCGCTGCTTCGTCCTACAAGCCGGCTGTGCTTGAAAACGGTATCCGCATCCTCGTTCCGCCGTTCATCGCATCCGGCGAACGCGTGATCGTTGATACCAACGAACTGACCTACGTCAGCCGCGCTTAATACGAAAAACGAGATTTGTGGTGCCTGAATCAGGCACCACTTTATCCATGTCGCAAAGTTTGCGACCGTTCTTTCTCAGATCGCTCAATTCCTCGACCTCCACCGAATGTGTTTCGGTTCGGATGTTCGACATTCTGTTTATGATTAACTGCTTGATCCCTTTCAAAATCCACGCTTCGGGATCGTGCTTACAAGGACAATGAAATGGCCCGCTCAGCCCTTCTCAACGTTATGGTACAGGCCGCTATGAAGGCCGGCCGCAGCCTCGCTCGCGATTTTGGTGAAGTCCAGAATCTTCAGGTTTCTCTCAAGGGCCCCGGCGACTATGTCAGCCAAGCAGACCGCCGCGCCGAACAGATCATCTATACGGAATTGAGCCGCGCCCGCCCGGATTATGGCTTCCTGATGGAAGAATCCGGCGAGGTTGAATCCAAGGACGGACAGCACCGCTGGCTGATCGATCCTCTCGACGGCACCACAAATTTCCTGCACGGCATTCCAGTTTTCGCAGTCTCCATCGCTCTCGAGCGTCAGGGGCAGATCGTCGCCGGCGTCATCTACAATCCGGCCATGGATGAGCTTTACACCGCAGAACGCGGCGGTGGCGCATTCCTCAATGACCGTCGCCTGCGCGTCGCATCACGCAACAAGCTGGTCGATTCCGTTATCGGCACGGGTATCCCGCATCTGGGTCGCGGCCATCACGGGCATTATCTGGTCGAACTGCGCAATGTCATGGCCGAAACCGCAGGCATTCGCCGCATGGGCGCTGTTGCACTCGACCTCGCCTATGTTGCAGGCGGCCGTCTGGATGGTTTCTGGGAAGATGGCATGCATCCGTGGGATCTCGGCGCAGGCATTCTTATGATCCGCGAAGCCGGTGGTTTCGTCTCGGACAAGAATGGCGGTCAGGACATTTTCGGCACCAAGACCATCGTTGCAGGCAATGAAATCATTCAGAAGGCATTGCTGAAAACGATCAACAAACCGATCTAAAAAAGACCTGCTGCTTTGTCGATCCAATGGTTTGTTTCACCTGGGTCATCTCCAGCAATCTAAAAACAAGGCCGAGCGCTTAAATGGCTCGGCCTTTTTATTAATTTAGAGCGTATCTATAGAAAATTATGCTACAGTTGGCCGAGAAACTTTCCCAGAGCCTCAAGTATATTCCCAAGAATATTCCACCAATTCATGCTTAGTCCCTCTCACAAAGTTGAGTGTACGAAGCAATAATTATCAAAATTAGAAAACTTAAAAATAGCAACTTATAATTTATTTATTACCATCAATTATATAGGTATATATAAGAAATAAATTATATTAAGATCACGGGATTTAATATTATAAACTTTTTGCTCTACGATATTCAGACCATCCCGCGAGCCTGACAGCACACTCCACAAATCCGCGTAATTTTCTTGTTCCAATGATTCCGCTTCACGAATTAATGAAGTAGGCTTCTTTTCAAACACGCGACCATGGAGCGGAACGCATGAGCGATTTGAGAGTTTCCCGGGACCGTCTGGACGAGGGACGCGATTACGACCCCTACCGCCTGTCGAGCCCGCGCATTGTCATTCTCTCCATGGCGATCTTCCTTATTATCGTGGCTTTTCTGGCCGCGATCCTGATGCGGCAGATCCATACGTTCTTCGTCACCAATCCCGGCCTTAACGGGCTCATTCTCGGCGTTCTTCTGGTCGGTATTCTGCTGGCCTTCGGACAGGTGTTGCGACTTCTGCCAGAGATTCGCTGGGTCAACTCATTCCGCGACGGTGACCGCGACGGCACCACGCGACCGCCCGTCCTGCTTGCACCGATGCGGGCTTTGATCGGCCGCCGCCAGTCGATGGCGCTTTCCACTGCCTCCATGCGTTCGATCCTCGATTCCATCGCGACACGTCTTGATGAAAGCCGGGATATATCGCGCTATCTGATCGGACTTCTGGTCTTTCTTGGTCTGCTCGGAACATTCTGGGGCCTTCTCGAAACGGTCGGCTCCATCGGGCGCACTATTCAGACCCTCGACCCGAATTCAGGAAGCACCGGCGATGTGCTGGATGCGTTGAAGGCAGGCTTGCAAGCTCCGCTTTCCGGCATGGGCACAGCCTTCTCGTCTTCGCTGTTCGGTCTTTCCGGCTCGCTGATTCTCGGCTTCCTCGACCTTCAGGCGGGCCGCGCGCAAAATCGTTTCTATACAGAACTGGAAAACTGGCTTTCCTCCGTCACCGATCTCGGTTCCGATATCGGTGCCGACCAGAACGGAGGCACGGAAGAAATCCGCGTTCTGGCCGACCGATTGCAGAACCTGCATGGCGGCGACGCATCCACGCAGCGCACCACGGCAGCGCTGGCCAATCTTGCCGAAGGCATACAGGGCCTCGTCAAGAACATGCGCAGCGAGCAGCAGATCATGCGCGACTGGGTGGAAAAACAAGCGGACGAGCAGAAGGCTATCCGCCAGACGCTTGATCGTCTCACCAAGGCCATCGGCGAGCGCTCGCACGACCGCAAATCCGATCGCACGGACAAGGCGGAGTAAGCAGCCATGTCCCTCGCCCGCAACCGCCGCTCCCAGAGGCATGTCGATTACTGGCCGGGCTTCGTCGATGCCCTGACGACGCTGCTGCTCGCAATCATGTTCCTGCTTACCGTCTTCGTGCTGGCGCAATTCCTGCTCAGCCGCGAGGTGAACAACAAGGATAGCGTTCTCGCACGGCTCAATAGCCAGATACAGGAACTGACACAGCTTCTGTCGCTGGAGCGCAGCAATTCGCAGGACATGCAGGACACCATCGCCAATCTGCAGGCTTCGCTGTCCAGCACGGAAAGCGAGCGTTCACGTCTGCAAAGCCTTTTGAACGAAGGCAGCGGCGCAGGTGCTGCCGCTGAAAAGCGCGCTGGCGAACTGTCCGAAAGCCTTGATGCCGAAAAGCAGGTCAGCGCTCGTGCACTCAGTCAGGTGGAACTGCTGAACCAGCAGATTTCAGCCCTTCGCCGCCAGATCGCAGCACTTGAAGATGCGCTCAACGCTTCAGAAAGTCGCGACCGCGAATCGAACGCCAAGATCGCCGATCTCGGTCGCCGCCTGAATGTCGCATTGGCGCAGCGTGTGCAGGAGCTGAACCGCTATCGTTCCGACTTCTTCGGACGCCTGCGTGAAATCCTGTCGGACAAGGAGAATATCCGTATCGTCGGCGACCGCTTCGTCTTCCAGTCGGAAGTTCTTTTCCCGACAGGCTCGGCGGATATCAATCCTGCCGGTCAGGACGAGATGAAGAAACTTGCCGACGCGGTGATCCAGCTCAATCAGGAAATCCCGGATGACATCAACTGGGTACTGCGTGTCGACGGTCACACGGATAATGTGCCTCTGACTGGCACGGGACGCTTCCGCGACAACTGGGAGCTTTCGTCAGCCCGCGCAACCGCAGTGGTCAAATTCCTGATCGCCAATGGCGTCCCCGCCAATAGGCTCGTTGCAGCAGGTTTCGGGGAATATCAACCGCTCGACGCCTCCGACACAGCCGATGCCCGATCTAAGAACCGGCGCATCGAGCTGAAGCTGACCGAACGATAAGAAGAAATAACGGGGGCAACGCCCCCCGTTTCACTTCGCAGCGAAGGCTCCAGCACCTGCCTCGAATTGCAGCTTGGCGAGACGGGCATAGATGCCGCCCTTCTCGACAAGGCTTTGATGTGTGCCTTCTTCGACAATATGGCCATGGTCGAGCACCAGAATGCGGTCGGCCTTGAGCACGGTGGCAAGCCGGTGCGCGACGACAAGCGTCGTGCGATCAGCCATCAGACTGTCCAGAGCCTTTTGCACAAGCATCTCGCTTTCAGCATCAAGCGCCGATGTCGCTTCATCAAGAAGAAGGATGGGCGCAGCACGCAAGATTGCCCGCGCAATGGCGATGCGCTGGCGCTGCCCCCCTGAAAGCGTCACACCGCGTTCGCCGACTTCCGTGTCATAGCCCTTGTCGAGCGCCATGATGAAATCATGCGCAAGGGCTGCCTTTGCCGCTGCCACAATCTCCTCGTCGCTCGCTCCGGGTCTACCGAAGGCGATGTTTTCGCGCACGCTGGTGGCGAAAATCGCCACATCCTGCGGCACGGTTGAGATGCGCGCCCGAACGGCCTGCGGGTCAGCATCAGGCAAAGCCACGCCGTCGATCAGGATCTTGCCTGACTGCGGATCGTAATAGCGCATGACGAGCGCGAAGATCGTGCTCTTGCCTGCACCCGAGGGACCGACAATCGCAACAGTCTCGCCGGGCTTCACAGTGAAGCTGACGCCATTGAGCGACGGTGCATCCGGACGCGTCGGATAGGAAAAATGCACGGAATCGAACACGACCTCACCGCGTGGCGGCACCGGCATGGCAACAGGTTTCAAAGGCGCGGCAATACCCGGCTGCTCGTCCAGAATTTCGACAAGCCGCTCCGTAGCCCCTGCCGCCTGCGCCAGTTCCCCACCCACTTCCGACAAGGCGCCGAAGGAGCTGCCTGCGAACACGGCATAAAGCACGAATTGACCGAGCGTACCGGCAGACATCGTGCCGGCCAGCACATCACGCGAACCGAACCAGAGCACCGCAACAATGCTGGAGAAGATCAGGAAAATGGCAAAGGCCGTTAGGATCGCACGCGCCTGAATGGAGGAACGCGCCGCCTGAAAGGCTTTTTCTACCGCGCTGCCAAAACGCCCGACCACCATATTCTCGTTGGTGAAGGCCTGCAGCGTGCGCATCGCGCCGATCTGTTCGCTGGCATAGGCATTGGCCTTCGCCAGCATGTCCTGCGTCATACGGGAACGGCGACGCACCGAGCGTCCGAAGGCGATCAGGGGCACAACGATGATCGGGATGGCAGCAATGACCAGCGCAGAAAGCTTCGGGCTGGTCACGACCATCATCGCCAGCGCGCCGACACCCAGAATCATGTTGCGCAGCGCGACAGAGGCCGTAGCGCCCACCACCGACTTGATCTGCGTCGTGTCCGACGACAGGCGCGAAACGATTTCACCCGACTGTGACCGGTCGAAGAATTCCGGCGAAAGCGCCGTCACATGCGAAAAGACCGCATTGCGCAAATCCGCGACCACTCGCTCGCCGAGCGAGATCACGAAGAAATAACGCAGGCCCGACGCCAGCGCGAGAATGAGCGCCAGCAACACGAGCATGCCGAAGTAATTATTGACGAAGATCGCATTCGAACCCGTAAAGCCATGGTCGATCATGCGACGCAGCGCGACGGGCACGGCAAGGGTCGTTACAGCGGCCAGCACCAGCGAAAAGAGCGCGCCTGCAACCAGGACCTTATAGGGTGCCAGAAACGGCAAAACTCTCTTCAGCGGCTTCAGCGTGCGGCGTTTGCGGCCATCTTCTGCAGTCAATTCGTGATTCATATCAATTTCAGTATCCCGGTCGGCCATTCTTGTGTTTGCGCCCTTGTTATTGCCGTGCGCCTGATGTATAGGCTCGCCAACCCTTTTGGAAGCCGTTGCCTGTAGGTAATGGGTCTTCATATCTGCCATTGGGCGAAAGTGCCGCAGTTTCGATAGTCAAGGCTGCGCTTTTCACCCCAGACTTTCAGGATTGAGAAGATGAAAGCCAATATCCATCCCGACTACCACACCATCAAGGTCGTGATGACCGATGGCACCGAATACATGACCCGTTCGACCTGGGGCAAAGAAGGCGATACGATGAACCTCGATATCGACCCGACCACCCATCCAGCCTGGACGGGCGGTTCGCAGACCCTGCTCGATCGCGGCGGTCGCGTTACGAAGTTCAAGAACCGTTTCGGCAATCTCGGCATCTAATCTGATATTGCATCTGGTTGAAAAGCCCCGCCTCGGCGGGGTTTTTTTATGCCTGAATTTCATTCATCAGGGCACAAAAAAACTCCCGGATAACCGGGAGTTTTGCATCATTGTTGTGAGCACGAGAAATCAGGCGCTCAGCTTTTCCATCACTTCGTCGCTGACTTCGAAGTTCGTGTAAACGTTCTGCACGTCGTCATCGTCTTCGAGCACGTTGAGAAGCTTGAGAACCGAACGCGCCTTTTCCTCATCCAGCTCGGTATTGGTCTGCGGCTTCCAGATCGTCTTGATCGATTCGGCTTCACCGAGAGCAGCTTCCAGAGCCTTGGACACTTCGCCGATATCTTCGAACGCGCAGATGATGACGTGTTCTTCTTCACCGGACTGCACATCGTCAGCACCGGCTTCGATGGCCGCTTCCATAACCTTGTCGGCGTCGCCGACGGAGGACTTGTAGACGATTTCGCCAACACGGTCGAACATGAAGGACACCGAACCGGTTTCGCCCAGCGCACCGCCCGACTTCGTGAAGGCTGCACGCACATTCGATGCCGTGCGGTTACGATTGTCCGTCAGTGCTTCCACGATAACCGATACGCCGCCGGGGCCACGGCCCTCGTAGCGCACTTCATCATAATTCTCGCCGTCGTTACCCGCGGCCTTCTTGATGGCGCGCTCGATATTGTCTTTCGGCATGGACTGCGCCTTGGCGTTCTGGATCGCCAGACGCAGGCGCGGGTTCATCGTGGGGTCAGGCAGACCCTGCTTGGCAGCGACGGTGATTTCGCGTCCGAGCTTGGAAAACATTTTCGACCGCACCGCATCCTGACGGCCCTTGCGGTGCATGATATTCTTAAACTGTGAATGGCCGGCCATGGCACCCCTGTTCTGTTTAAAATGCTGTGCACGGAGAAAGCGTCACGCATGAAACAGAGATCAAGCAGAGAAGGGCCACATGCCGGGCCACAGTGCTTTCCGTGCAGAATGGCGGCGTTATAAGGAATTCAGGCCCATTCGTCCAGCAAAAGCGCCGGTGCCCCCCGAATCTCTGTCAACAAAAGCAATATTGCTCGACCCGCCAGGCAAAGCGGATTATCTATAAATTCATGATTCAGCCCGCCCAGAACACCCCCAGCGAAACCATCGCAGCCCGTATCAGCCGCATTCTTGCCGACCGCATCATCGCCGGTGAGATCGAGCCCGGCACGAAACTGCGACAGGATCACATTGCCGAAGAGTTCGAGACCAGCCATGTGCCGGTGCGCGAAGCATTCCGGCGACTGGAGGCTCAGGGGCTTGCTGTTTCCGAACCTCGGCGTGGCGTTCGGGTTGCATCGTTCGACATCGGCGAAATCAGGGAAGTGGCGGAAATGCGGGCCGCTCTGGAAGTCCTGGCGCTGCGCCATGCAGCCCCGCACATCACGCAGGCAACGCTTGATGCCGCCGAACAGGCCACACTGGAAGGCGACAAGTCACGCGATGTCAGAAGCTGGGAAGACGCCAATCGCCGCTTCCATCGGCTCATCCTCGAACCATGCAAGATGCCGCGCCTGCTTGCAGCCATCGATGATCTTCACGCTGCCAGCGCCCGGTTTCTCTTCGCGACCTGGCGGTCGGAATGGGAAACCCGCACCGACCACGACCATCGCGCCATATTGCAGGCGCTGCGCCAGAACGATGTCGAGAGCGCAGTGACCATTCTCGCTCGTCATGTACAATGGATTGGACACCGTCCGGTCAAGACCGCATCGGGCAAGACGCGCGATTCGTTTGCGATTGTCGGTTGATCAGGCGCTTGCACAGATAAGCACCTCTTTTTCATCGTCGCCATTCTGGTCACTCGTGCAGATTTTCGTCTGCGCGACAGAGTCTCGGCGCGCGTCTCCCACAACCACGCGCCGTTCTCTTTGCACCACCTCTTGCGTTTATCGTCAGGAGCTTTAAGAAGATATAGATCGAATCTCAATTTTATCTATAATTTGAGGAAGCTATGACGACCATCACCCAGACGCGCCCATCCTTCAGCCCGCTCAATCTGGAATCCCGCTCCCCTGCGATGCGCCTTGCGGCCGTTGCGCTTGGTACGCTGGTTCTCGCCATCTCGTCGCAGATCGAAGTTCCGATGATTCCGGTTCCGATCACGCTGCAGACCCTGATCGTTCCGCTGATCGGCGCGCTTTATGGCTGGCGTCTTGGCATGGCCACGGTTTTGGCCTGGCTCGGCGAAGCCATGCTCGGACTTCCGGTCCTTGCAGGCGGCGCTGGTGGTCTTCCGCATTTCGCAGGCCCGACCGCAGGCTATCTCGTTTCCTTCCCGATCATCGCCGCGCTGACCGGCTATCTGGCCGAACGCGGCTGGAACGGTAACCGCGTCGGCCTCGCCTTCGTTTCGTTCCTTGCCGCCAATGTGGTCTGCCTTGCTCTTGGCGCGGCCTGGCTGTCCAGCATCATTGGCCTTGAAAAGGCTGTTGCCTTCGGCGTGACGCCGTTCCTCGTCGGCGCCCTCATCAAGTCGGCTCTCGGCGCTGCGATCCTCAAGGCCATCGCCCGCGACGGCAAGGCCTGATCTGCCAGGTGACAGTACGCCTGCGCGGCCATCACCTCCTTTGCATGCTGACTTTTGTCGGCAAAGGCTACAGCCCGGCTTTCGTCGAGAACTACGACAGGATTGCCGGGCGGCTGAGCGAAGGAGAAGATATTCTTCTCGTCGATGGCCCGGACGACATTTGCGCGCCCCTGCTCTGCGGGGGCGATTGCCATTGTTACGAAGCGAGTGTTCGCGAGCGTGACCGGCTGGCATTGGAGGCCGTAGGCAAACTTCTCGGCCAGACGCTTTCCACGCAGAACCGTTTCGGGCTCGACGCAGAGCGGCTTGCCGTAATGCGCAGCGCTTTTGCAGAAGGCACACTACGCAAAGCCTGCGAGCGTTGCGAATGGTCGAACCTCTGCACGAGAATTGCCACAACAGACCAGTTTCACGGCGTTAAAATAACGAGGCCACCCGCCTCAGGATGAGACGGGTGGCCTTGTTGTATCTGGCTTTTACTGTTGGCTTTTGCGCTTTCGCCGGGCCATCATATTGAGCGCCTCGACCAGCGCCGAAAAGCCCATGGCGGCGTAGATATAGCCCTTGGGAACGTGGAAGCCGAAACCGTCGGCAATCAGCGTCATGCCGATCATCAGCAGGAAGCCCAGCGCCAGCATGACGATGGTTGGGTTCGCCGCGATGAACCGCGAAAGCGGATCGGCTGCAAGCAGCATGACGGTAACGGCTGCGACCACGGCAATGACCATAATGGCGATCTCATCGGTCATGCCGACGGCGGTGATGATCGAATCGACCGAGAAAACCAGATCAAGGATCAGGATCTGCACGATGGCGGCACCCATGGTGAGCTGAGCCACCTTGCCACCGATATTTTCCTTGCCATCATCGGGATCGACCGTGTGGTGAATTTCCTTGGTCGCCTTCCAGACAAGAAACAGGCCGCCAGCAATCAGGATGATGTCACGCCAGGAAAAGCCATGACCGAACGCCTCGAAGATCGGATCCTTGAGCTGGACGATGATCGAGATCGTGAAAAGAAGCGCCAGGCGCAGGATGAGCGCCGCGCCAATGCCGATGCGGCGGGCGCGCGCCTGCTGCGAGGCGGGCAGCTTGTTGGTAAGGATCGAGATGAAGATCAGATTGTCGATACCGAGGACGACTTCCATCGTCACCAGCGTAACCAGCGCGGCCCAGCCGGCAGGGGTCGAAAGAAATCCCAGATACTCGGCAAAAAAATCCATTGAGTTGCGTCCCCTTGCAAAAAAACTCGTTGCAAGGAGATAGTAGTCTGGAAAATCCATTCAACTGGCAGAAAGCTGCCGGATTAAAATAGCGGCCTAATTATAGATAACATCATACTTCAAGCTAAAATAAGACGTTATCGCCAGAATACCGGAATAGTTTCCTCCAGATGCGCACCGATGCGCAAGGGAGCGGCCTTTTCTGCAAGCCCCGTGCGATCCGAAATCTCTATGCCCACACCGCAGACGGTAGCCGGACCATTCGCCGCTTCGAACCGTCCTTTGGGCACTTTCGACAGGAAGCGGTTGAGTGGCTCCTCCTTGTCCATGCCGAGTGAGGAATCATAATCACCGCACATGCCTGCATCAGACATATAAGCTGTGCCATTGCGCAAAATCTGGCAATCGGCAGTCGGGACATGCGTGTGAGTCCCGACAACAGCGCTGGCGCGACCGTCGACAAAATGACCGAAACACTGCTTTTCGCTCGTCGCCTCAGCATGGAAATCGAAGAACACGGCATCAGCCTGCTCGCCAAGGGGACAGGCTTCCAGAATTTTCTCGGCCGCGATAAACGGATCATCGAGATCGGGATGCATGAACACCCGGCCCATGACGTTCGACACGAGAACGCGGGCGCCATTTTTGGCGATATAAAGCCCCTCGCCTTTTCCGGCTGTGCCTTTCGGGAAGTTTGCCGGGCGCAGAAAGCGGTCTTCGCGCTTGGAGAAATCCAGCGCCTCGCGTTGATCCCATACGTGATTGCCGGTCGTGACGACGTCGGCGCCAGCACGAATGGTATCGTGGAAAATCTCCTCCGTAATGCCGAAGCCGCCCGCGGCGTTTTCGCCGTTGACGATTATGAAGTCCAGCTTCAGATCGGAAATCAGCCCCGGCAGCTTTTCATAAACTGCATTCCGGCCCGACCGGCCCACCATATCACCAAGAAAAAGCAATCTCATGGGAGTGCCTTATAAACCTGCGCCAAGCGAACGCAAGCCGCTCTCCGTCAGGATCTGGTTGAGCGCGATATCATGCGGCTCATTTGGCACATGCTCGACTTCCTGGCAGTCGAAGGCCATGCCGATCAGAAGTGGCTGCAATCCGCGTTCCGTGAACCGCGCCAGCGCGCGGTCGTAGTGTCCTGCACCATAGCCAAGTCGATGCCCACGCTGATCAAAACCTGCAAGTGGCATCAACAGGATCGCAGGATCGACAATCGGCGCATCTGCTCCCGGTCCCATCGTGCCGAAACCCGTCTGACGCAATCTGGCATCAGGCAGATATTCACGAAAGGCAATCGTTTCCTTGTCCAGAACAACGGGGAGGCAAAGCCGGGCACCCTTGGCGCGAAGCGCCGATAATAATGGGCGTGGGTCGATTTCAGAACGGATCGGCCAATAACCAGCAATCAAGGTGCCTTTGGGAACGTCAATTGCAGCTTCACCTTTTTTGGCTGCCGCCAGCGAAGCCTCGTAATGAAAGCGCGGATCAAGCGCATCACGGACCGCCAGAACCTTGCGTCTAAGCTCCTGCTTTTCCAGACCGGGGCTGCGCTCCGTTGCCGTCATTCCAAGCCACTCCCTGCTGCCGTTTTTCACCATGCAGTGGAACCGCAAAGAGCCAATCCGTCAAGTGACCCCGCCCGCGCCATACGCGACCTTCTCCGAGCGGTCACGAATGACCTTCAAAACAACGCCGTGGAAGTCATTGAGGAACAGTTTGCCCCACAGGTCACAGTAAAAATCGATCGGCGTGGCGATCTGATAATGGGTCGTCAGCGTGAGACGCGTGTGACCATTCGTGAGAGGCTCAAGACGATAATCACCCTGCGCAAGCTTCAGATAGGTGCTGTCGACCTTGATATGCGCTTCCACCTCGGGCGGTATGGAGCCAGGGCCGAAGCGGAAATCCCACGCCAGAAGCCGATTTTCTTCCCATTGCGTGACGATTTCCTGAAAATTGACGCCATGCGTCCACTGCAAGTCGCGTACCGCTCCAACACCAGTACCGTTCAGCCTTGCATCCACCGGCTGCGGCACGCCAAGAATGCCATGGCTGAATGTCCACGACAGTTCGTCCGGGCGCACATTGCGGATTTCAACCGTCTGCTGCCAGACGACTTCCGGCGGCGCTGCGATCTCGATCACCGTGGTTACAGCGCCATCATGCGGGATGTAGGACATCTGAAGTTCGGCTGGCAGAACGAGCAGCGGCAGCGCAATCACCAGCGTCGTGGTGCGACGCGAACGAAATTGCCGGATGATCCACAAGGTCACCGTCGAACCGAGCGCCGAGAACACCATGAAAAACGGAGCGGCCATGGCCACGCAAATTCCTGCTTCATGGAAAAAGACCATGCTGATAACGACAAGCCCGGCGATGATAGCCCATCCCATACGGACATGCCGCCACAGGCTTTTTTGCGCACGCGGGTCGGAAAGGCTCGAAGCAAGGCTGGCAACAGCCATCGGTAACAGCATCAGGCCCGCAATGACGGGCATCGCATCCGCATATTGGCCCGACCAGATCATGACATAGAGCAGAAGGCCGTAGACGAATGCGATGGGTACCGCGACGGCCAGTCTTTCCGATGAATCGGGCGATGCTGTTTCAGGAGATTTCATCAAGATGCGCAAATCGTTGGAGCTTTGCGCATGTTTACGAACACATTGTCCGTTAGATCAAGCTCATAGCTATCCTGCGACAGCCAGAGGAAAAGAAAGCGGCGACCACGACGACCGATGGTAGTGATTGATCCCGGGAACCTACAAAGTAGGTGGGCGCCATATGCGAAAGCCCGCAAGCCTTCACAGGGACAGCTCCCTTAGAGATCAATAAGGCCCCGGGGATGCTGTTACACCTGTCGGGAAGCGCAGTTCGCCAAGGCCCAATATAGTACCTGCCCGATGGGAACGCCAGTGGCTTACACCGGCTTAACAGGAAAACTTTTCAGAAAAATCTGAACGAAGTTCAGCTGTTCCGTGGTGCGATGCGCGAAGCCACCTGCTCGATGCGCGACGCCACATCCGACAGCATGCCTGTCAAGGCAGCATCGTTGCTATCAGCGCGACCAAGCGCTTCATCACGTGCACGGCGCAGCGTTTCAACTTCGCTTTCCAGACCGTTGATACGTTTCTGCATCTCGGCCATTTCGTCCATCACCATGATCCCGGCCATGACGGTCAGGCGCAGATCGCCTATCTCCCCGAAGGACGTTTTGAGATGCGTGACATATTGATCGAAACGGTCGGCAAGCCCGGACAGGTGTTCTTCCTGTCCTTCGTCGCAGGCCATGCGGTAGGCCTTGCCATCAATGGTAACGGTTACGGTCGCTATGGTAGCCTCCTATCGGTCCAGAACGGCGCGGATTGTCTCCATCGCAGTCACAAGGCGGCGTGAAACCTCGCGATTAGCAGCTTCCAGCCGCTCGGCGCGCGCTTCCGACTGATCGAGTTCCTGGGCGAGACGGCTGCGATCCGCATTCATACGCTGCACCTCCTCCTCGGCCTCGGCGAAGTCGCCTTCTTTGTCCAGCCGCAGATCGACCGCTTGTTCAAGCGTATTGAGTGCCTTTTCCAGCCGTTCCAAGACTTGCCTGAGGGTCGTTTCGGGTGCCATCCATATCCTTTCCAATGCCAATTCGCGGGCCAACTTATGGGGATCGAATCGCGCCTGCGGGACGGGCATCTTTGAAAAGATTGTAATAATCACCCGCCCGATAAGCAACAAATGAGGGGCGCATCTAAACGTTCATGCACCGTTATCGGTGCAAAAACGGCTTTTCGGTGATTGTTCTACAGCTTTCCACACAACTCAATCGATTAGTCGCGGACAGTTTATTGCCCAAAAGTCATCGGTTTATTGACTCCTTATACGCAGGTGCTATGTGTCCCGATGCCTTCTGGAGCGTGATCCCGAAACGCATGAAGCCGTTTTGGACACGGATCGTGCTCAGGCAAAAGGCATCGCCGCAACCCCGTTAACCCCTCCCAAGGAAAGACGGCTGAGACCATGACCAATTCCGACAAACAAAACCAGATGGCCAACGCGATCCGCTTCCTCTCTATGGACGCGGTAGAGAAAGCCAATTCGGGCCATCCCGGCCTGCCGATGGGTGCAGCCGATATAGCGACGACGCTTTATACCCGTTTTCTCTCGCACGACCCGCAGAACCCGCACTGGCCGGATCGCGACCGTTTCGTGCTCTCCGCAGGCCACGGCTCGATGCTGCTCTATTCGCTGCTCTATCTTTCGGGCTACGAAGACATCACCATCGACGAGATCAAGAATTTCCGTCAGCTCGGTTCGCGCACAGCAGGCCATCCGGAATATGGTCACGCCGCCGGTATCGAGACGACGACCGGCCCGCTCGGACAGGGTATCGCCAATGCCGTCGGCATGGCACTTTCCGAACGTATCCTCAATGCACAGTTCGGCGACAGCCTCGTCAACCATTACACCTATGTGATTGCCGGTGACGGCTGCCTCATGGAAGGCATCAGTCAGGAAGCCATCGCGCTTGCCGGTCATCTGAAGCTGAACAAGCTGATCGTGTTCTGGGATGACAACAACATCTCGATCGACGGCCCGGTCACGCTTTCCGACAATACCAATCAGCCAGCCCGTTTCGCCGCTTCCGGCTGGAACACCATGGCTGTTGATGGTCACGATCAGGATGCGATTGCCAAGGCAATCGAACTGGCCAAGGTTTCCGACAAGCCGACGCTCATCGCCTGCAAGACGACCATCGGCTTCGGCGCACCAAACAAGGCTGGCACCAACAAGGTGCATGGCTCGCCGCTCGGTGCTGAAGAAATCGCTGCAACCCGCAAGGCGCTCGGCTGGAATGCTGAACCCTTCGTCGTTCCGGCAGAAGTGCTGGACGGCTGGCGCGTTGCCGGTCTGAATGCCGCCAGGAAGCGTCAGGAATGGGAAAAGCGCTTTGCTGCCGTCGAAGCGGACACCCGCGCTGAATTCGAGCGCCGGATGCGTGGCGACCTGCCTTCCAACTTCGATGCAACCATCATCGAATACAAGAAGAAGCTGTCCGCGGACAAGCCGAAGGTCGCAACCCGCAAGTCTTCGGAAATGGCACTGGAAGTCATCAATGGTGTCGTGCCGGAAACCATCGGCGGCTCCGCCGATCTCACCGGTTCGAACAACACCAAGACGAGCCAGACCAAGGCCATAACGCCGGAAGACTACGGCCAGCGTTACGTCCATTACGGTATCCGTGAGCACGGCATGGCAGCAGCCATGAACGGCATGACGCTGCATGGCGGGCTGATCCCTTACGGCGGCACCTTCCTGACCTTCTCGGATTATTGCCGTCCGGCTATGCGCCTTTCCTCGCTGATGGGCATCCGCGTCGTTTACGTGATGACGCATGACTCCATCGGTCTTGGTGAAGACGGCCCGACCCACCAGCCGGTAGAACAGCTTGCCGCCTTGCGCGCCATTCCGAACCACAATGTGTTCCGCCCTGCCGACGCTGTCGAAGCGGCTGAATGCTGGCAGATTGCCCTGCAATCGAAGAAGACGCCATCGACGATGGCTCTGACTCGCCAGAACCTGCCAACGGTCCGTACCGAGCATCGCGACGAAAACCTTTCGGCTTTCGGCGCCTATGAACTTGCTGCGGCAAGCAAGGATGCCAAGGTGACGATCTTCGCGACCGGTTCGGAAGTGGAAATCGCACTCAAGGCCCGCGACCTGCTGGAAGGCAAAGGCATTGCCACCCGTGTCGTTTCGGTTCCTTGCTTCGAGCTTTTCGAACAGCAGAGCGATGCCTACAAGACCGCGACCATCGGCAATGCGCCGGTCAAGGTGGCGATCGAAGCGGCAATCTCACTCGGCTGGGAACGCTTCATCGGCGAGAACGGCATATTCATCGGCATGAAGGGCTTCGGCGCTTCGGGCGAGATCAACGATCTCTACAAGCATTTCGGCATCACGGCAGAACATGCCGCTGAAGCTGCGGAGAAGAAGCTCAACGCCGCATGATTTTAAGAACGCCGGCGTCGTAAAAACGCCGGCGTTTGAGTTTCCATTCCAGTCCGGCCGGACGAATCCTGTTCGATTTGTCCGTTCCGACGGAGTTTTGAAGCACTGCATGTGCAGTACCCTATCGGGAGATTAAGAGAAAATGGCAGTTCGCGTCGCAATTAACGGTTTTGGCCGCATCGGCCGCAACATCCTTCGCGCCATCGTCGAGTCGGGCCGCACCGATATTCAGGTCGTGGCCATCAACGACCTCGGCCCGGTCGAAACCAACGCACATCTTCTGCGTTATGACAGCGTTCATGGCCGTTTCCCCAAGGAAGTTAAGGTTGCAGGCGACACCATCGACGTCGGCTACGGCCCGATCAAGGTTCATGCCGTTCGCAACCCGGCTGAACTGCCGTGGAAGGAAGAAGGCGTCGATATCGCTCTGGAATGCACCGGCATCTTCACCTCGCGCGACAAGGCTGCGCTTCATCTTGAAGCTGGTGCAAAGCGCGTCATCGTTTCGGCTCCTGCCGACGGCGCGGACCTGACTGTCGTCTATGGCGTCAACCATGACAAGCTGACCAAGGACCATCTGGTCATTTCGAACGCTTCGTGCACCACCAACTGCCTTGCCCCCGTGGCTCAGGTTCTCAACGATGCTATCGGCATCGAAAAGGGCTTCATGACCACGATCCACTCCTATACGGGCGACCAGCCGACGCTGGACACCATGCATAAGGATCTCTACCGCGCGCGCGCAGCAGCTCTTTCGATGATCCCGACCTCGACGGGCGCAGCCAAGGCTGTCGGCCTCGTTCTGCCGGAACTGAAGGGCAAGCTCGACGGCGTTGCCATCCGCGTTCCGACCCCGAACGTCTCGGTTGTCGACCTGACCTTCATCGCCAAGCGCGCAACGACCGTCGATGAAGTCAACAACGCGATCCGTGAAGCCGCCAATGGCCGCCTCAAGGGTATCCTCGGCTACACAGATGAGCCACTCGTCTCGCACGACTTCAACCACGACTCCCATTCCTCGGTCTTCCACACGGACCAGACCAAGGTTATGGAAGGCACCATGGTGCGCATCCTGTCGTGGTACGACAATGAATGGGGCTTCTCCAGCCGCATGGGCGATACCGCTGTCGCCTTTGGCAAGCTGATCTAAGCCTCCGACCATGTTTCGCGCCCTTCTCCCCACCGTTGCGCGCTGGCGTCCGCTGGAAGGAGAAGGGCTCGAACATCTCAATATCGGCCCCGCAGGCCGCACGATCCGTGCTGAAAGCGTGGTGATTGGCGACCGCGGAGACAATCCCTACGGCGTGCGCTACAGCATCGACTGCAACAGCGTCTGGCATGTCCTCCATTTCCTGATCGAAACTACAGCCGGGCACCGGCTGGAGCTTGTTTCCGACGGCGACGGTCGCTGGAGCACGATGGCTGGCGATGCATTGCCGGAGTTCGATGGCTGCATCGATATCGATCTGGCAGGAACGCCCTTCACCAACACGCTGCCCATCCGCCGCCTTGGCCTCACACCGGAAAGCGGCACCGTTCAGCTCGACATGCTTTACGTGCCGTTCGACAGTTTCCGTCCGCTGCGCGACCAGCAGCGTTATACCTGCCTTGAGGAAGGGCGGCGCTATCGCTACGAGGCCGCCGACCGCACCTTCACCGCCGAATTGCCCGTCGACGAGGACGGGCTTGTCACCGACTATCCAACCCTTTTCCGGCGCCTGCCTGTTTGAGCTCTCCTGCTCCACCGGCACCCGAAAGACAGTTCTGGGAGAAAGATCATGAGTTTCCGCACTCTCGACGATGCTGACGTCAAGTCCAAGCGCGTACTGGTCCGCGTTGACCTCAACGTGCCGATGGCGAATGGCGAAGTCACCGACCTGACCCGTATCGAGCGTATCGTTCCGACCATTGCCGAGCTTTCCAGGAAAGGCGCAAAGGTAGTTCTGCTCGCCCATTTCGGTCGCCCCAAGGGCGTTGCTTCGGACGAAAATTCGCTGAAGCATGTCGTGAAGCCGCTCTCCAAGGTGCTGGGACCCCATATTTCTGGCCGGAGTGTCCATTTTGCCGAAGACTGCATCGGCGAACACGCCAAGGCCGCCGTTGATGCACTGAAGGACGGCGATGTCCTGCTTCTGGAAAACACCCGTTTCCACAAGGGCGAGGAAAAGAACGATCCGGAATTCGTCGCGGCTCTGGCAGCCAATGGCGATCTTTATGTGAACGACGCGTTTTCGGCTGCCCACCGCGCCCATGCTTCGACCGAAGGCCTCGCACACGTCCTGCCCGCCTATGCGGGACGCGGCATGCAGGCCGAGCTTGAAGCGCTGGAAAAGGGCCTTGGCAATCCGGCTCGTCCGGTTGTCGCCATCGTCGGCGGCGCAAAGGTTTCGACCAAGCTCGACCTCTTGTCCAACCTGATCGAAAAGGTTGATGCGCTCGTTATCGGCGGCGGCATGGCCAATACTTTCCTGGCAGCGCAGGGACACGATGTCGGCAAATCGCTCTGCGAGCACGAGCTGGCCCACACCGCCCGCGAAATCATGGCCAAGGCCGAAACCACCAAATGCGCGATCATCCTTCCGGTCGATGCTGTCGTGGGCTGGCACTTTGCAGCCGATACGCCGAACAAGACCTATGGAGTCGATGCAGTTCCAAGCGACGGCATGATTCTCGATGCCGGGGCACTCTCGACCGATCTGATCGCCTCGGCCATCGATGATGCGGCCACGCTTGTCTGGAACGGTCCGCTCGGTGCGTTCGAACTGCGTCCGTTCGACACCGCGACGGTCAAGACCGCAAAACACGTCGCCGCCCGCACCAAGGCTGGCAAGCTGGTTTCGGTCGGCGGCGGCGGCGATACGGTCGCAGCCCTCAATCATGCTGGCGTAGCCGACGACTTCACCTATATCTCGACCGCAGGCGGCGCCTTCCTCGAATGGATGGAAGGCAAGCCCCTCCCCGGCGTTGATGTGCTGAAGAAGTAGAGCATTTCCAGCAAAAGCGTGAAGCGGTTTTGCGCGGAAGAATGTATAAGAACAAATAAAGCCCCGGAAATCCGGGGCTTTTTCTTCATGCTTTGGGGGTCAGCTTCAGGAGACGTCCCGGATTGTCATCCTCGATCAGCCAGATGGCCCCGTCGGGACCGACAGCCACATCGCGGATACGGTTTTCCATTTCAAAGCGCTCGGCTTCGTCCGCCTTGCCATCCTTGTCGATCACGACACGCACCAGCGACATGACCGAAAGCCCTCCGATCAAAGCCGAGCCGCGCCATTCGGGGAACATGTCTCCCTCGTAAAAGGCAAGCCCGGCCGGAGCGATAACCGGCGTCCAGTACACCAATGGCGGCTCGAATTCCGGACGTGTGCTATGGCGCGGGATCGGCCTGCCGCTATAATTGTCGCCATTGGAAACAACAGGCCAGCCATAATTAAGACCGGGCTTGATGAGATTGAACTCGTCACCGCCACGCGGGCCCATCTCGTGCTCCCAGAGCTTTCCATCGGGGCCGAAGGCCAGTCCGTACGGGTTGCGATGGCCGGTTGACCAGGTCAATGCCCTTACACCTCCCGCATCCGCATGCGGATTATCCTTCGGCACGGAACCATCGAGATTCATGCGGAGAATTTTCCCCATGGGAGCCTCATCGTCCTGCGCGGTTGCAGGCAACATGCGGTCGCCGACGGAAAGGAACAGATGTTTGCCATCCGGCTCGAATGCAATAATGCCGCCCGGCTGTCCGCCGCGAGCCACCGCATCCTGTTTCCAGATCGTGGTCTTGTCCTGCAGCGCTGCCTTGCCGTCACCTTCATCCAGCACAGCGCGCACCAGAACGACGCTGCTGCCGTTCTTCGCCGGTTCGTTATAGGAGAAGTAGACTGCCTTGCCCTTTTCGAAATCCGGAGCAGGCGCAATATCGAGCAGGCCGTTCTGGCCACTGAATGCCACTTCCGGCACACCATCGACAGCAGTTTTGTCACCCGATTGCGTGACGATGAAAATCTTGCCGCCCTTCTCCGTCAATAAAAGTCTGCCATCGGGCAGAAAGGCGATAGCCCAGGGCGTATCGAATTCGGCAACCGACGTTGCAGTAAACGGAGCACTTGCTTCGGCCTTCCTGCCACCGGCATTGATGCTCTCAGCCGAAACATCCAGCACCGGCAGGACAACCATTGATGCTGCCAGAACAAACGGCAGGCTCAAAAGGGCGCGTCGCATATCTCCTCCTCAAATCTGGACAATGGAAAACGGGCGAGGTTTTTCTCACTGGTTTCTTACATGGGGGTTGAGAGGCGGATATCAAAACGAGTTTCGGGAAAAACCTGAGATAACCAATCTGACGGCGTTTAGGAAAACTTGCTTCACCTAAACCGTTTGAATTTTTTTCAACCGTTTCAATGGCTTGCGCTCGCCATAGTTTTAACCAACACTCCCTCATCGCTTTGATAGAAGGAGCATTGCATATGACTGAACGTCTTGAAGACATTGCGATTGCACTGGTGGCAGCAGGAAAAGGTATTCTCGCCGCCGATGAAAGCTCGGGCACCATCAAGAAGCGCTTTGACTCGATTCATCTCGCCTCGACGGAAGAAACGCGCCGCGACTATCGCGAAATGCTGTTCCGCTCGGACGAAGCGATGAAGAACTATATTTCTGGCGTCATTCTCTATGATGAAACCATAAGGCAGAAGGCCAAGGATGATACACCGCTTGTCGAAATCATCCGCAAGGCGGGTTCTATTCCGGGCATCAAGGTCGATGCTGGTGCCAAGCCGCTTGCTGGTTTCGACGGTGAAACCATCACAGAGGGGTTGGACGGTCTGCGCGAACGGCTCAATGAATATTACGCACTTGGAGCCCGTTTCGCCAAATGGCGCGCAGTGATCTCGATTTCCGATGGCCTGCCCAGCTGGGGCGCGGTGAAACAGAATGCACAGGCGCTCGCCCGCTATGCAGCGCTTTGCCAGGAAGCAAACATCGTCCCGATTGTCGAACCCGAAGTGTTGATGGACGGCCGACCGGGCGATCATACCATCGACCGTTGTTACGAAGTGACGGAATGGGTTCTGAAGACAGTGTTTACGGAACTTTACGATGCTCGCGTCAGGCTCGAAGGTATGATCCTGAAGCCGAATATGGTCATCGACGGCAAGAAAACGCGCAAGGCTTCCGTCGAGGAAGTGGCGGAGAAAACTGTCCGCTGTTTCCGCAACACAGTTCCGGCAGCAGTGCCCGGCATCGCCTTCCTTTCCGGCGGCCAGACAGGCGAGGAAGCGACCGCCCACCTTTCTGCGATGAATGCGGGCTTTGACATGCCGTGGAAAATGACTTTCTCCTATGGCCGTGCCCTGCAGGCGGCAGCGCTGGACGCCTGGGGCGGCAAGGATGAAAACATCGCTGCTGGTCAGCGGGCTTTCGCACATCGGGCAAAGATGAACGGTCTGGCTGCCACCGGCGGCTGGAAAAAAGATCTTGAAAAAGCAGCCTGACTTGTCTTGAGAAACAAGAGCCCGGCCATGTCAGCCGGGCTTTTCTTCAGCCTTCGTGCAAGTGGAACCCCACCGCCAGTGCCATGATCAATATGGCGATGACTGCGATCTTCCAGAAATCGCCGCGCTGCTTCAGGCCCGGCAGGCCAAGCGGTTTGATGATGTGCAGCCCCATCAGAAGAACAAGCAGCACAGGCAGAATTTTGGTCACAAATCACCTCTCTGCCTCCTTGTGACGCAGACAGGCCGTCGCTGCAAGATGCGTGTAACAGACACAACCCTTTTACCGACAAGGTTCCATCTTCATCTTAAGTTTCATGGACGAGCCGCCGCCGGGCGGCGTAAACTGCATGCGGAGGTGATGAAAAGCGCATGGAGGAGATAGACCAGAACAGGTCGATCTTGCGCTTTCGTCAGCAGACTAATCAGGAAGCGACAACCGCCCGACGGGTGGCGTTGCGCATGCTTCTGGGAGGAAGAGCATGACTTCGAAATATGCCGAAACCTATGCCGCATGGCAGGCCGATCCTGAACGTTTCTGGGCTGAAGCGGCGCAGGCAATCGACTGGTTCAAGCCATGGGACCAGGTTTTTGCGGGCGACGAAGGTGTCTATGGACGTTGGTTCAAGGGTGCGCAGTGCAACACCTGCTATAATGCGCTCGACCGCCATGTCGCCAAAGGGCGCGGTGAACAGGTTGCGCTCATCTATGAAAGCCCCGTCACCGGCACGATGCGCAAATTCACTTATCGCGAACTGCTGGAAGAAGTGGAAGCGCTGTCCGCCGTCATGCTCGACAATGGTGTATCGAAAGGCGACCGCGTTCTGATCTATATGCCGATGGTCCCCGAAGCGGCTGTCGCCATGCTGGCATCGGCCCGTATCGGTGCAGTCCATTCCGTCGTCTTCGGCGGATTTGCCGCCACTGAACTCGCAACCCGTATTGACGACGCCAAGCCAGTCATGATCATCACCAGTTCCTGCGGTATCGAGCCTACCCGCATCGTGCCCTATCAGGCCATGCTCGATAAGGCGATTTCACTTGCGCAGCACAAAGTCGATCATTGCATCATATTGCAGCGCGAGCAGCACCGGCACGAACCGGTAGCAGGACGTGACCTCGACTATCGCGAGGCCGTTGATGCCGCGCGCGGTCGTCATGTTCCCTGCACGCCGGTTGATGCTACCGACCCGCTTTACGTACTCTACACGTCCGGCACGACCGGTGAGCCGAAAGGCGTCGTGCGCGACAACGGCGGACACATGGTGGCGCTTGACTGGTCCATGAAGAATGTCTTCGGCGTGAAACCGGGACAAGTATGGTGGGCCGCATCCGATGTGGGTTGGGTGGTTGGCCATTCCTACATCGTTTATGCCCCGTTGATCCATGGCGCGACCAGCATCCTGTTCGAAGGCAAGCCTATCGGCACACCCGATGCTGGCACCTACTGGCGCATCATCGCCGAACATGGCGTTGAAGTAATGTTCACCGCACCGACGGCGCTGCGTGCAATCAAGAAAGACGACGCGGACGGCAATTTCGTGCGTCGCTACGACCTTTCAAAGTTCCGCGCCCTCTATCTCGCTGGCGAACGCGCCGATCCCGACACGATTCACTGGGCAGAAAATCTGCTGGGCTGCCCGGTGATCGATCACTGGTGGCAGACGGAAAGCGGCTGGCCGATGGTCGCCAATCCGCTCGGCCTCGGTCTTCTGGAAACCAAATACGGCTCACCCGCTGTCTGTCTTCCGGGTTACGATATCCGCGTGCTGGACGATGAAGGCCACGAAGTCGAGCGCGGCCAGCTCGGGAATGTTCTCATCAAGCTGCCCCTGCCGCCCGGTTGCCTGCCAACACTCTGGAACGCCGATGAGCGTTTCCGCAAAGCCTATCTGAACGAGTTCCCCGGCTACTATAAAACCGCCGATGCCGGCTACATGGATGAAGATGGCTATCTCTACATCATGAGCCGCACTGACGACATCATCAATGTCGCTGGCCATCGCCTGTCGACCGGGGCGATGGAGGAGGTACTTTCCAGCCATCCCGATGTTGCCGAATGCGCTGTGCTTGGTATTTCGGACCCGGTTAAAGGTCAGGTGCCTTGCGGCTTCCTCGTGCTGAAATCCAACATCGACCGCGATCCGCAAGAGGTCGAGAAGGAATGCGTCAGCATGGTGCGTGACGTCATCGGACCTGTTGCAGCCTTCCGGCTGGCGCTGACCGTAAAGCGTCTGCCCAAGACGCGGTCTGGCAAGATTCTACGGTCAACCATTCAGAAGATTGCCGACGGCGAAGAATGGAAGATGCCGGCCACAATCGATGATCCGGCTATTCTGGACGAAATCAGCACCGTTCTGCGCGAGCGTCACACCGGTCTCGCCTTCGCCTGATCTTAACCGTCCCGACTATTGACCGGCGGTTTCCGCCGGTCCACTCTCCATGCAAATTGGAGATCGATCATGCAATTAGAAGGCAAGGTGGCAATCGTCACCGGCGCTGCCCGCGGTATTGGCTATGCCATAGCAAAGCGCTTCCTGATGGATGGCGCAAGCGTAGTCCTGTCCGACATCGACAACGCCGCCGCCATGCGCGCAGCCAAGGATCTGGAGCAATTCGGCCCGGTTCGCCATATGGCGGCGGATGTGGGGGACAAGCTCGATGTCCACAATCTCCTGACCTTCACCATCACCAATCTGGGTGAGGTTGATATTCTCGTCAACAACGCGGGTATCGTGCATCAGGCGGATTTCCTTGACCTCAAGGAAGAGGATTTTGACCGTGTCATGCGTGTCAATCTCAAAGGCGCGTTTCTGTGCGGACAGGCCGTGGCAAAACGCATGGTGGAGCGAGTCGAATCGGGCGGTGATCCAGGCACGATCATCAACATGTCATCGGTCAACGCAATCTTCGGTTTGCCGGAGCAGCTCGCCTATTCCGTTTCCAAGGGCGGATTGAACCAGCTGACACGTACCATGGCAGTAGCGCTCGCCCGTTGGGGGATTCGCGTCAATGCCATCGGCCCCGGCTCCATCGAGACCGACATGCTTTCCGCCGTGAACACAGACGCCGATGCCCGCAACAGGATTCTATCAAGAACACCACTGGGTCGCATAGGCCAAGCCTCTGAAATTGCTTCGATAGCGTCTTTTCTTGCATCGCGGGATGCGAGCTATGTAACAGGCCAGACCATCTATGCGGATGGTGGGCGTCTGCCCCTCAGCTATACAGCAGCACCACGCTATAAGGCATGATGTTGCGGCCCCGCTATATTAGGAAGATAATGAAATAAGGATTTGCTCCTGACAGAAAGCTGTCAGGAGGGGTGTGCGATACTGCGTATCCAAGGATGAGGGAGATTTCACCATGGCACTCGCAATCGCACCATTGATCGCAGTTTTGAAGGAATACAGGCGCAGGCATGATGAACGCCGTCGTTTCATTCGCACCGAGCGTGTGATCGATGGACTGCCGAAAGACCTGCGCAAGGATCTGGGCTGGCCGGATCGCTATCTGGAACAGCGCAACACCAAATACTGCAACGGAGAATAAAACGGAATGCGCCGTGCAGACCGCCTTTTCCAGATTGTTCAGCACCTGCGCGGTGGCAGGCTCGTCACCGCGCGCCAGCTGGCCGAGCGGCTGGAAGTCTCCGAACGCACCATCTATCGCGATATTTCCGATCTGCAGTCGACTGGCGTCCCCATCGATGGCGAAGCCGGTGTCGGCTATATTCTGCGGCAAGGCTTCGAACTCCCGCCGCTTATGTTCACGCGCGATGAAATCGTCGCTCTGGTTGCCGGGGCGCGCCTCATCCGCGCCTGGGGCGGCGTTTCCATGGCGCGTGGTGCAGAAGAGGCTCTGGTCAAGATCGAAGCCGTTCTGCCCAAGGAAGAACGCGCTCGTATCACAAGTACTCAGATACATGCGCCCACGGCCCGCATCAGCATGGACGAACGCCGTATCATCGACGCGGTGGAACGCGCCGTCGATCAGGGCAATGTACTCAATATCCGCTATCGAGATCTGGAATCGCGCGAAAGCGAGCGTGATATTCGCCCGCTTGGTCTGTGGTTCTGGGGCAAGGTCTGGACGGTTATCGGCTGGTGCGAATTGCGCAATGCTTTCCGCACATTCCGGACCGACCGTATCGTTGAGGCCAGCGACGCAGGCCGCCTCTTCCGGGCCGAACGCGGCAAGACGCTGGGCGATTTCTACCGCCTCATGGAACTGAGCGAATATAACGCTTTTAAAGACTGATCATTGCCTTCCAAGCCCAAGATGACCGCTAAGCCGTTCTGGGACTGGCTCTTCTATCGCTTTCCGAGCAGAATGAATTGTATGAACTTTCAAATGAGTTCGGTTCTGACGCGATCTGGCTAACGTTGACGGTCGACAGATATGGCAAAATGCCCGTTCGGTTGATCTTTGAACCCGCGTCCTTGCTGCTGTTTCTGCCGGTGTCACACTCAGAATATGTGGAACGGCTCTGCTTCGCACGCCGATATGCTTGAAGCAGATCGACGCGCGAAACTAGAGAGGAATTTTTGAACCCGGCTTATTTCGTCAGAGCGGCAATGCGATCAAGAGCGCTTCCAAAACCTTTGAGCGAGACCTTGAAAGCAACTGGCTGGCTGGGTTCAAGTGCGGTGGCAGTGATATTGAGATTGGCTGCCGTCTTGAGCTTACCGACTTGCTTGGCATCGAAAGAAAGTGGCGCCAGACAACCCTGCGGCAGGCAGGTCGAGAAGGTGAGCGCGGGTGCTTCTCCCTCGTCGATCTTCAATGTGGCGCCCTTCGCCAGATTCAACCCAAACGGCATCAAAAGCACGCCTTCAACCTTGCCGCCAGCGACATTGCGCAGTTCGACCGTCAGGACACGCTGGCCAGTCTGGGAGGAGTTCTGCATCTGGTTCATGATGCAGTTTGTGCTCTCTTTCTGCGCCTGGCAGGAGATGGACCAGTCCTGATAGGTTTCTGTGAGGGTGCTGGCGCCTCCGGGTAACGGCGCTGCCGAAGCTGTTGCCGTGAGAGCCAAGAATGCGGCGGCGGAGAGGAACGAATAACGATAGTTCATAGAAATGCCCTTGTGAAAATATTGTTTTGATGCGCCCCTGTAATGAATGCCAGGGACACTTGATCGTTTTCATCGCCTACAGACGATGGTGGAAGTTCCATGCGACTGGCGAATGCGTTAGGGCGCGTTTCGATTTGATCGATTCAGATCGACGCTTTGTTTGTTTTAAAGCGCATCTTGTCCGAAAGCCGCTTCACACTTTTCGGAATACGCTCTAATTGACGGTAGCTTTCGTTTGTCCGCGCAGTTGCTCAATCTGGGCCGTGATCTTGCTTAAATCCTCGTTGAGGAAGTCCTGCTCACGCTGGCGCAGCCATTGGTCCAGTTCCGGCTTGGTCGCTTGAGACGGCGCATTAGCGGCATTCAGCAGAAGAAGCGGAAAGGTTTCCTTGAGGAACTTTTCCCGGGCGCCACCCTTCTTTTCATCTATGGCGCAAACCATGGAGATCGCCGCATTGGCTATCGCCTCGGTTGCTTGCAGACGCGCTGCAAGGTTCAGGATCAATTGATGAAGGTGTTCAATATCGGTCATGGTTTTATCCTGACTGGCTGGTGTTGTATTCTGGTATGGAAATCAGTTCGTGGCCCGGCGCAACCTTGTCCGTTACGATGAGCACGCTCTCAACACAGTCGCCGCGTGGCTACACGATGCTAACGATGCCGGCCGTGCTGATGCCTGCGAACCACAGCAGAGCTTTCGGCGTAGGCAACTGTCCAGAAATATCCTCGACCAGAGGGGCAAATGCCCGCAGTACAAATCTTGGATATGGTCAGGCGCGTGCCAGGCCGCCACCTCAGATCGATGAACGGCTCGGACCGGACAAGGTCACCACCCGCGTCAACAAAGGCCGCCATCGGTCTTTCCTTTCTCGCATTCAAAGTGAGGCTCCCGGTCCTCCATTGGAGTTTCGGGAGCCTCAGATTGCAGAGCTCATAGCCCAGGCCTGGGTCTTACCACTTCAACTTGAAGCCGACGGTTGCCTTAAGAGCATAGCTGTCAGCGAAGTGATTGAGTGAGGTGTTGATCGAGCCCTCACCATAGACGGCGTATTTCTGGTCCGCCCAGGCATAGGTGCCACCGGCACCGATGCCTGCCCAGGTCTTGTCGTTGTCGGTGTCGATATCAACACCGGCCACGTTGATACGCATTCCGCCAAGGAAGGACTGGTAGAGGTTGGCGACACCATAGACCGAGGTGTTGACCATGAGGCCGTCTTCACCCGTCCAGTCGTTGCGGTAGTTTGCAGCAAGGCCAAGACGCGCCGTCAGGCTGTTGGAATTGTCGAGACCAACCCGGTTACCCATAATGTCCTGGAAAGCGTCCGCATCCAGCGACGACCACATCAGCTGCGCCTGCGGCGTCAGCGACCAATGATCATCGATGGCGACACGCTGGCCTGCTTCCACACTCATGGCATAACCGAAGGCCTTCGCGCCGGTAGCCAGTGCCGAATTCATATCATCGGAAGACAGGTCATTATCGAACCAGGTAAGCTGGCCCTGCGTGTCTACATAGAAGCCATTGTTGCCATACCAGGTCGCTGTTGCACCAAGGCTCCAGGCACGCGTGTCGGTATAGCCGTCACCGAAGAACGAGCTGGTATTGCCATGGGCCGTACCGTACTGCCCGGTGATGCCAGCAACCAGTTTTCCGTTGTCATCCTCGTAGAACTGACCGTCAACGCCTGCCTGCATGATGAAGGTATTGATGTCCTGCTTCATGCCGGTGACGCTTTGCGGTTCAAGCCGGTTATGCGCTCCTTCGATACGCGCCCAGATGCCATTTCCGTCGACCATGGCGCCGTTCGTCTGGCCGTCGCCATTCTCGCCCGTCCAGTACCGGTTGCCCACACGTTCCTGCAAGGTCGGCAACTTGTTCAAGGCCTGCATGTTCTGGCCGTACCCCTGATAGACCGGCACGCCAGCGCCATAACGGGGACCATTGTTGTCTGGGTTGTTTGGTTCCGTATCACCATAACGGCTCACGAGATACCAGTTACCATCCTTGTTACCGCTGCCCGATCCTTGCTGCAGTGTATAGGCATAGGCGCCAGCCCAGATAGCCTTCTTGTTATCCTTGGTTGTGTAATCGCTGACAAGCGAGAAGGTACCATTGGACTGCCCGGCAACATCGACAACTTCGATACCGTTGACCGTCTGGCCACCAAGCCCACCACGATTAACTACTTGCAGATTGGTAGTGCCTGAGGTGTCACCAGCAACCTTCAATCTGTCGGTCTTGGAGTTGTCGTCACCAAGCACCGTGTTGATGACGAGGGTGCCATTGGAGCCGGTGTAGTTACCAGCTACCGTCAGAGTGGTTCCGGCTGTCATGTCACTCAGAGTAACAGTGCCACCATTGTCGAGGGAGGCCACAGTCGTATCGTACCCGCCAATATCCAGCGTCCCGTTGCGCGTCGTCGTATAGGCCGATGCCGAACTGAATGCACCTTGGCTTCCCTGCGCCAGCGTCCCCTGCTTGACAAGCGTTGCACCGGTATACTGGTTGGAACCAGTGAGCGTCAGGTCAGCCGCACCGGATTTGGTGAAGCTGCCAGTGCCGGACAATACGCCGCTATAGGTCGAGTCCGCAGCTTCATTGACGGTGAAGGTTCCTGAGCCAATGTTGACCGTTCCGGCCCCACTGAGACCGCCAACCGTGTTGCTGGTACTTCCGAGATCTACTTTGCCATTATCCCCGACAGTCAGGACCCCGGTGCCGAAAGCATTGTCACTGCCCGCCTTTACGGTACCGCTGTTGACCGTCAGCCCGCCGCTGAAGCTGTTGTTTCCGCTCAACGTCAGAATTGTATTCGCACCGTCCTGAGTGACCTTGCCACCGCCGGCAATATTTCCGGCGAAATTGTAGTCCCCCCCCCTGCTTGAAGGACAACGTTCCCTCTCCGTTAACATCATTGGCAACTGTCACGTCACCTTTTATGTCACCCGAGTTGGTTCCGTCACCAAGCTGGAGCACACCGTTGCTGACGGTTGTTCCGCCGGTATAGGTGTTCTGTCCGGTAAGGACCAGTTTGCCGAGTTCGGTTTTATCGAGACCCTGGTTGCCGGTAAGCACGGACCCGATGGTTGCAGTCATCGCGGCGCCATCGACGGTTCCATCGCCAACCGCAATGATCGGCGCTCCCGTCGTGCTCGTCAGGTTGAGAGAGCCGCCATTAATCACATAACCATCGACAACGAAGCGCATACCGGCCGCATTAACCTGTCCAGCAGTGTCATCGACAGTGACATTACCCTTTTTGCCACCGAAGAAAGCGAATGAGCCATCATCGAAAGGCGCAAGCACACTGGCCTTATCGTCGGACCAGTTTTTATTGGTCGCGCTCCAGGTACCATCACCTCCGACAATGTTACCACTTTCGATATCGGCGATAGTCCCTTCCCCGTTCCAGTACTGAACCTTTGCGCCATAGGTGTTCACGATATAGACTGAGCCGGTATAGGCGGTCACGACCGACATACGGTCCTTCGCCGCCTGTCCTCCCGGTACGGTACCGAACGAAAGGCCATCATCCGTCAGTGTGCCATCATAGGTGAACAGTTTGTAGGTCCCTGAACCGAAACCGCCAGTATCGACCACATTGAGGGTACCATCCATCGTCAGACTGCCATCCACATGGAAAGCAGCCTGCTGGGACACGCTGCCCCACTGGACGCTGGTTGTGCTATTAGCGGCGAGGGTCAGATCACCTCCGATAGTCAGCGTCTGCCCGCCTTTACCGTAGAGAGTTCCGCTTGCCACATCGACATTGCCGTCGATCTTGCCAGCACCGCCAACTCCGGCTGTGCTGTTGACGAGATTTACATTGCCGCCCAGTTCATTGTCGACCTGCAGATAGCCGTTGTTGACAGACGCGGTCCCGGTAGCGGCACTTGCGTCACCGTTGATGATCAGCTTGCCGCTTCCATCCTTCGACCAATCCGTGGTTCCGGTCATATTGCCAGCCAATGTCAGGTCGGCATCGTTCTGGAATGTCGCTCCGGCATCGCCAACAACCACATCACGGTCCATCGTGAACTGCGCGGTATTCTGCAACGTGCCATTCTTGATTGTCAGAGAACCGCTTGTGTCGCCCATATTGGCGTCAGCCGAAACAGCCAGCGTTCCGCTGTTGATTGTGGTGCCACCGCTATAGGTGTTGGTGCCCTTCAATGTCAGCGCGTCACTGCCGGACTGTTCGACATTGCCGAAACCACTGATCGTTCCCGCAAAGACCGGATTGCTCGACATGTCGAAGACAAGCGTGCCGTTATTGTTTGCATCTGCACCGGTATTGACATTGCCCAGGATTTTTCCGGTTGTCCCGCCATTACCAAGCTGGAGCGTGCCGCCAGCTATTGTTGTATCGCCAACATAAGTGTTGTCCTTGGCCAGAACCAGTGTTCCAGCTCCGCTCTTCGTCAGGCCGCCATTACCTGAGACAACGCCGTCAACAATCGTGTCATTGACCGTGTCATCCGTTTCGATCGTACCGTTGCCTGCTCCGAGAGCAAAGGCGCGGGCACTGGCAAAGCCTTGACTGTATTTGAGAGTCCCACCGTCAATACTAACCTGACCGCTAACATTGCCGAGGTTGTTCTCGTTGCTTACGGAAAGCGTTCCGGCCGTGATCGATGTGCCGCCGCTGTAAGTGTTGTTCCCAGTGAGGATCGTTTCGCCGGTACCCTTCTGCGCAAACTGACCGGCCCCTGAGATCACGCCACCGAAGGTAAATGTTCCAGTTTTGTTAATAGCGAATGTTGCTATCTGCGGCCCTTGGGCATCGACGGAAATTCCATCAGCTTCATTGATCGTGCCGCCGTCGCCGAGTTCAAGCGAACCCTGCAGAACATCCGTTCCACCAGTATAGGTGTTGGCACCTGTTAGAACCAGAGTGCCATAATCGGTTTTCTGCAGGCCTTCCGTACCAGCAATCGGCGCTGCGATCGTGGCCGTCATGGCCTTGCCGGCATCGGTTGTATCCCCTACACGAATGATGGGTTTATCAGTTGAGGGAGTGTTTGGGTCATGAGCAAGTGTGATGGGATTGTTACCGGTCAGACTATATCCGTCCGCTTGGAACGCCATACCGGACGCTTGAATACCCGTATCAACGGCTACTGTTCCAGCCGGCCCGTTAAAGAGAGCAAACTCATAGTTGTTCCAGAGACCTGTAATGCCTAGATCGTTTGAGTCATGCCAGCTCGGATCAGTCTGGTTCCAAGTGCCGTCGCCACCCTTCCAGGTATTCAGAACAACACCAGCAGAGTTCATAATGTTTATTTGCTTGTTAACATCATCATAGACAATATAGGCATCAGATGATTGGCCGCCCGGTACGGTACCTATCTTCAAGTTTGCGGGATCGGTTCCGGTAGCTGTGCCCTGATAATCAAACAGGCGATAGGCTCCGGGGCCGAAACCGCCAAAATCCTGAATATTCACGGTACTGCCTTGGAAGCTCAGCGCACCTTGAACATTAAACAGACCTGTGCTGTTCGGAGCTCCGTAAGCAACCTGTATCGTGCTGCCTGCCTGCATAGTCAGGCTACCACCGAAGGTCAGTGTCGCGCCATCCTGGCCCTTCAGCATTCCGGCAACCGTGGTATTGCCTCCGATTGTGCCGCTACCACCAAGGGTTCCACCGGCTGCCACACTCATTGATGATGCTGCGCTGCCAAGGGTGCCATTCACATAGAGACTTCCTGCGGTGACATTCGTTGTTCCTTCGAAGGCACTGCTATCAGCCGTGAACGTCGACGATCCCTGCCCGTTCTGCTCCAGAATGCCGCTACCGCTTAAGACATCATCAAAATTAATGTTGGTATCTGCAGCAGCATCAAAAGCGAGCGTGCCATCGTTCAACACATCGCCTGCGAGAGAACCATTATTCGATCCATCACCGATCTGTAACTTTCCACCACTATCGATGGTCGTACCGCCGTCGATAACCGCAGAACCTGTCAGAATCGTCGTGCCTGCACCAGTCTGCTCCAGTTTTCCGCTTCCGGCGATATCACCTCCATAGGTCAGTGTGTCCCGGTTGAAGATCAGAGTGCCATTGTTCTCGATATTGCCCGTCAGACTCCCGCGCAAACCGTCATCGCTGCCGATCTGCAGTATTCCCTGCTCAATGGACGTTCCGCCACTATAGGTATTGGTTCCCGAAAGCGTAAGCTTGCCTAGGCCAATTTTAGTCAGTCCGCCCGTACCGGTAATATCGCCCGCCAGTTCTGGACTGTTCATCAAGGTGTCGATTGTGCCGCCCGCGGCCTGAAGCGCAATCTCACGGTTCGACTTGAAATCGCTGCCAGTGATCTGGAGCTCGCCGCCATTGAAGGAGAGGTTGCCTGTCGAAGCTCCCAGATTGTCATCGCTGCCGACCTGCAGCACACCGTCATTTATAGACGTACCGCCCTTATAGGTGTTGACACCTTCGAGTACGAGCGCGCCTTCACCAGCTTTCGTGAGACCGCCATCACCGCTGATCACCTTGCTGATCGTCGATGTTCCCTCATCAGTCTGGATCGTCGCATCCCCGTTCAGCGTGAAGGTGCGGTCCATTGTAACGCCATTTGCCAACTCAAGCGTGGTGCCACCAGCCATGGTGACGGAACCACTCGCCTCGCCAAGATTGGCATCGGCACTGATCTGCAGAATACCGCCGTTGATCGTCGTGCCGCCAGCATAGGTGTTGGTCCCCGACAGCGTAAGCAAGCCGCTACCTGTCTTCGTCAGACCACCGGTACCGGATACAACAGCAGCAAGCGTGTTGCTGTTCGTTCCGGTGTCGACAACACCACCATCATTGAGAGTAACAGCGTGGCTGAACGCAAAAGAATTTGTCAGCTTAAGGGTCGCACCGTTGGCGATACTTAGCGCACCGGTGCCCAGATTGTCGTCTTCGCTGATAGCAAGTGTTCCAGCCGTGATCGAGGTGCCGCCACTATAGGCGTTTTGACCGGAAAGGGTGATGGTGGTACCCGTTCCCGATTGAACGACCGACCCCGTTCCGGAAATGACCCCGGTAAACTCCTGATATGCACTGCTGCTAAATTCGAGAGTACCATCATTGGTCACATCACCTGTTATCCAGCCAGCACCGCTGAGACGAAGCGTACCCTCCTTGATGAAGGTATTGCCGCTGTAGGAATTGCCGGCATTTGTCAAAACCAGTGTTCCAGTGCCGTCTTTCGTCAATTCGCCAGTGCCGGAGAGAATACCACCAAGTGTGCCCGTATTGCCCTGGGTGTCGATCAGACCTCCCGCATCGTTGATTGTCATGGCTCTTGCAGTCGTGACATCAGCGGACAACTGTAGTGTTCCACCGTTGAAAGTGACCGCACCGCTGGTTGCACCAAGATTTTCATCTTTGCTGATCTGAACGATACCGCCGTCAAGGAACGTGCCTTTGTAGGTATTGGTCCCTGCAAGAACGAGTGTACCCACGCCGGACTTGTGCAATTCACCACCACCGACGACACCGCTCAGTGTGCTGGTACCCGCCATGGTATCAATAGTGGAACCCGTCGTTCCCAGCGTAATGCCTCTGGCGCTCGTCACGCCCTGGCTGAACTGCAGTTCGGCTTCACCGTCAATCGTGACGGCTCCCGTAGCTATACCAAGATTGGTATCGTCCGAAATCTGCAGGATACCCGCCTTGATATCGGTTCCACCTTGATAGTCATTTGTTCCGCTAAGAACCAGGGTACCCGTTCCAGCCTTGTTCAACGCACCGGTTCCGGTCAGCTTGCCGGTGAGTGTGTTGACGCCATCATCAAAAACATCAATCGTGCTATTGGCATTGGTGAGTTTGATGCCACGCGTGGTATCAAAACTTTCATCCAGACGCAGGGTCGCATCACCGATGATAATGCTGTTGCTGACATCCTGGCCAAAGTTCGCATCTTCAAAAACCGCCAGCGTACCGCCATCAATTTCGGTATCGCCGGTATAGGTGTTGATACCGGTCAGGGTAAGTGTGCCGGAACCTGTCTTGGTAAGGTTGCCTCCGTCGATCACGCCTGAAATCGAATTGTCATTCCCATTCGTATCAATTGTCGCCCCGGTGCCGTCAAGCGTCAGGTCATGCGTCATGATGAAAGCATCACCAAACTGCAACGTCGCATCCTTGACATACAAATGGCTCGTGGGATTTCCCAGATTGCTATTGTCGCTGATCTGCAAGGTGCCAGCATTCACATGCAAATTGCCGGTGAACGTATTGTCACCGCCCAGAACAAGCGTTCCCGTGCCCGACTTGTTGAATTGCCCGGTGCCATCAATGACACCTGTAATCGTATCGTTGTAAGTGCCTGTATCGATGGTACCGCCAGAGGCGCCAATCGAATAACCTCGCGTCGATGACAGATCAGCAGCAAACTGAAGTGCACCGCCATCGATATCGACGACGCCTGCAACATTGCCAAGATTATTGTCGGCAGCAACGATCAGGCTGCCGCCCAGAATATCCGTGCCGCCACTATAGCTATTGGCTCCGGCAAGCGTCGTCGCGCCAGTGCCCTTCTGAACCAGCGTTCCGCGACCATCAATTATGTTGCCCAGCGTGAAATTGTCGGAACGATCGATCGCCAGAACTGGAATATATTCCTCATCTGATTTTCCCAACGTGATGCCGCCGGTGACGCTGCCGGTCGTTCCGCCGTCCCCAAGCTGAAGCGTACCAGCCTGAACGGTGGTCTGGCCCGTGTAATCATTGGCTGCAGTGAGTATCAGGGTACCAAGATCGGTTTTTTCCATACCGTCTGTACCGGATAGTACCGCGTTAATGGTAGCCGAGAAGTCTGACGATCCGGCATCACCCACACGTATGATAGGCGCATCTGTAGAACCACTTGCTAGCGTCAGTGGATCCCCGTTAATTATATAACCATCAGTATAAAAATTCATACCTGCAGTAGTAACCGGACCGCTAACCGTAACCGTACCGGCTTGGCCGCTAAACATCGCATATTGAGTAGCAACCCAACTTGCATGCAGACCGCCATCTACATCTGTCCAGTTTGTTGTCGCCGCGTCCCAGGTACCGTCGCCCCCCGTCACCGATGAACCAGAGCTGGTTACAGAACCATCCCAATATCCGAGAACCATTCCCTGATGATTTGTGAGATAGAAATCATTGCCATCGCTATGGAGATCAATATCTCCAGCAACTACACCTTGTGGAAGAGTGCCTACTTGCAATGTACCAGAAACCGTTCCGCCAAAATGGAACAGGTTGTACTGACCCGGGCCAAAACCACCGAGAGAACTGATATTCACTGTATTGTTGTTTAAGTTCAGATTGCCACTAACGTTGAACAGCGTACCCGCACTGGCATCGAATGCACCGTAGGACACATTCAGCACACCTCCCGAAGCAAGCGTCAGGTTGCTTCCGAAGTTAAGCGTTGAACCTTGTGCTCCTATAAGTATGCCACCGCTGTTGATCGTCGTATCGCCGCCGATAGTACCTTCACTACCATTACCGCTAAGCGATGCACCGCTCGCAACCGTAACAGTTCCGGTACCAAGCTTCCCGTCGACGACAAGCCCCCCCGCGCTCACCGTCGTGGCACCGGAGAAGGCCGAGTTGTCTCCGCTTACAGTGAGGCTGCCCGTGCCCTGCTTTTCCAGCGTACCAGTGCCGCTGAGAACATGGGTGAAATCAATATTATTGCTGCGATCGACAATCAATTTACTGTTGTTGACGATATCGCCGTTGATAGAGCCAGTGCCGCCGCCATTGCCGATCTGAAGCGTACCTGCCGAGATGGTGGTCGTACCTGCATAATCATTGTTGCCGGTGACTGTCAGCTTGCCCGCACCGCGTTTTTCAAATGTACCCGAGCCACTGATCTTCTTGTCATAAGAAAGATCGTCCGAACGGTCCACGATAAGCGCCGCATTGTTTACAATATCGCTGTTGAGTTTTCCGCTGGTGCCGCCGGCGCCCAGCTGAAGCGTACCGCTGTCAATCGTCGTAAGACCAGTATAGGTGCTATCACCCGTCAGAATGAGCGTGCCCGTACCAATTTGCTTCAACGAACCTGTGCCGGTGATTGTGCCAGAGTACGTGTAGGAATCGGAACGATTGAACGCCAGAGTGCCGCTGTTGGTGACACTACCAGATATGGCGCCGGTAGCTGCGCCGTTACCAACCTGCAGCACACCACGCTCAATCACAGTATTGCCGGTATAGGTGTTTGCACCAGTCAGAATCGTAGTACCAGTGCCGCTTTGTTTCAGTACACCGGAACCACTGACCACTCCTGAGAATGTACTTGAGTCACTGCGGTTGAACGCCAGCGTTGCGTTGTTGACAACATTTCCCGTAATCGATCCAGCAGCCGCCCCGCTACCGAGCTGCAATGTACCTGCGGAAATTGTCGTGCCACCACTGTAAGTATTGGCGCCCGTCAGAACCAGCGTTCCGCTACCCGTTTTGGTCAGCTTGCCTGCGCCGCTTACAACACCACTGAGCGTATCCGCATCAGTGCCCGTATCGATTGTGCCGTTCTTGTTGGTAATACTGAATGCACGCCCGGACGTGATCGTACCTGCAAGGCTGAGCGTGCCGCCATCCAGTGTCACGTTGCCGGTTGTCGCACCAAGCTTGGCATCGCTGGCGACCTGCAGTGTGCCACCGCTGATGGTCGTCCCGCCGGAATAGCTGTTCGTACCGTCGAGAATGAGCGTACCGGTTCCACTCTTGACCACCGAGCCAGTACCGCTGATGCTACCGGAATAGGTCTTGTTGTCGCTGCGGTTAAAGTTCAATGCACCGTTGTTCGTGACCGCGTTGCTGGCAAGCCAGCCAGTCGTACCGCCATTGCCGACTTGCAGGGTTCCGGCGGAAATCGTTGTTGCGCCCGTATAGGTGCTGTCGCCCGTAAGCGTCAGCGTTCCGGCACCCAACTTGGTGAGACTACCGCCACCGCTGATGACGCCAGCATAAGCCAAGTCATTGGAACGATTGAAAACCACCGAACCACTATTGGCTATATTGCTTACAATCGAACCCGTTGTGCTGCCATTGCCGATCTGCAACACGCCTGCTGCAACCGTCGTCGGCCCCGTCGCGCTGTCGGCGCCGGTCAGAATCATCGTGCCCGCGCCCGTCTTGGTCAGCGCACCCGCGCCACTGATGGCGCCTGAAAAAATGCTGCTGCCAGTGACCGTTTCGATCGTGCCGCCGCCTGCGCCAAGCGTCACGGCGCGCGCATTGTCGAAGGCAGACGAAAGACGCAGCGTGCCGCCGTTGAGGTTCAGACCGCCAGAGGTGGCGCCAAGATTGCCATTCGAACCGGCAACCAGCGTGCCGCCATTGATATTCGTGCCACCCGTATATTGATTGGTTCCAGACAGAACCAATGTGCCAGCACCAATCTTGGTCAGAGCACCGCCCGCGCCAAGATTCTGGGCAACAGTGAAAGTATTGCCCGCTGTGCTCACATCGAACGTGCCGCCACCCGCACCCCACGTGATCGCGCGGCTCGTTGAGGTGTAAGTCGTTCCCGTAATCTGAAGCGTGCCACCATTGAACGTCAGCCCACCTGTCGTCGCCCCGAGGGCAGAGTCGGCAGCAACGGAGACAACACCACCCTTTAAAGTCGTTCCGCCTGAATAGGTATTTGCACCCGTCAGCGTGATCGTGCCAGTGCCGGCGCGGGTCAATCCACCTGTGCCGGAAATAATGCCAGCGTAGCTTGTGGATGTTGCACCGTCGATCGTGAGCATATTCGCGCCCAAGACGACCTTGCCGCTTGTTCCTTCCAGCGAGCCTATCGAAAAATCGGTAGTACGCGTACTGCCGCTTATATCAAACGCACTACCGGCTCCGTCAGTCTTGACCCGGGCACCGGCCGCCGTCGCCGCTCCAGTGAATAAAAGCGAACCTGAACCTTGAGCTAAAAGTCTGGTATTTGCTGCAGCGGTGTTGCCTTTGAATTCAACCACTCCAGAACTACCGGCAATCACCGTCCATGCGTTCGTTCCAAGCGTAATGTTGGACGCGGTGGCAAAATCTATTCCGTCAAACGTAATTTTTGCACCAGCGCCATACGTCCCGAATGCAGCCGAGTTATCGCCCAAAATCGACATGGTTCCGGGCAGGGCAGTCGTACTGCTTCCGCCCGTGAATGTTTCGGTGGCGCCGGCCTCAACGAGAACACCATAAGCCGACGCTCCGGTCGTGGATATTGAAGTCGACGCGTCCATCGTAACGCTTGAACCAGCATCCTTGACCCAGACACCGTGTCCATTGCCGGACACAGTCGAGATACTCACGTTTTTGAGAGTAATGCTGGCGCCAGATTGCGCCACAACACCCTGCGCTCTGCCTGCCCCTGTCGCCTTCGTTTCAACGCGCGTTCCGGTGGCAATGATTGAGCTGCCTGCCCCATTCGCATAAAGGCCAAAGCCGTTCGCGCCTTCCGTCGAGACATTCGCACTACCAATTGTCAGCTGCCCACCGCCGTTTACAACAACACCTCTTTTGTCGTCGGATTTGGCTGTAATCGTGACACCATCACCGATGGTCGCATCTTTTCCGCCTGCAATAACCACAGCATCTGCCCCGGTGGCCATCATCTTGGTAGCGGCGCCAGTGATCGAAAGTGAGCCGCTGGTATAATAGACCGCGCTTGCGGCACTCGCGGTAATAGTGCTGCCTTGAATTCTCAGCTCACCCCCCGCAAGCCAAGCGCCGTAGGCTCCTTCCGTGGTAACGGAACTGCCATTGGACAAAATCATAAGCCCGCCACCTGCGACTTTTACGCCGGCTACGGCACCGCCGGTAGCACTGATGGCAACCTTGTCTAAGTTGACCACCCCTTTCGCCCCGGCGGACACTACTCCGACAGTATTATTATTTGTAGAATTGATCACAACATTCGTTAGATTAATGGTCGCGCCATCCGAATACGCACCGATAGAAGAATCGCCAGAGACAATAAGTGTACCGCCATTTATGGTCACCACACTTGAAGAAAGTGCAGATACGGCATCAGAATTCGCACCCGTCGTTGTTACAGTGACATTAGTGGCATTCAGAACGGAATTAGTCCCTTTTGCATACAGACCTGCAGAAAACCTCCCGCTCGTCGAGATTTTATTTTCGCCAGGAGCAACGACCGTGGTTCCATTATCAACTCGAAACCCATCGGCAATGTTAGCCGTCGTAGTAATGGTGTCACCGGCATTCAGGTTCGTATTATTCACCCCCGCCGTATAGTCCGTCGCTGCCGCCCGATGACTGCTTAGCGCCAGACCGGAAACAGAGAGCGCCAGCACCAGCGCCACCTGCGCCAAAAGACTGCCGCCACGCTCTAACCTGCCTTCGACAGCTCCGCTCGCCTGCCCCAAGGTAAAAGCGCGCGCCCAAGGAGCACGTTCAATTCCACGCATCGACATCTCGATCCGACCTTCCCGAGAAACGCGGGTCTGGGTGTTCTCGTCGCGGAATTTTCCAGCAAAGCAGCAGTCGTTCATGCCGTAAGGCCCCTTGGCAAAAGCGCGTTGCAACGCGCAAAAAAGACATCTCTAATCAACATTATAGTGAAACATCATTTTCCATCTCGTAATAAAAGGTGGAATCAAGGCCACTATTTTTAAAATAATTCCGTTATTTCATCAAAATATGCTAGCAGTCAATGCCTTAACAAGACGTATAAGCTCTATTATATTTTAGTTATACTTATATAATGTCTAAGTATATTATTATATTCTTTTAAATCGCGCAGATTTTGGGATCAGGGCATATCTCGAAAAGAAAGCATTGCGATCTGAGCAACGCCGCTCATAATTGCAGTGACGGCAGAAAATGTTCGTGATGATTGACCTGTTCGCGCCGGTGCATAGAGTGGCAAATTCCAGCACTGCCAGCCCACACGGAACCCTTGGCGCTCTACGCCGCCGACAAGCTTTCGACCGAAGCGCTTCAAAGTGTGGCCAACTGCTATGCCGATGTGCTGAAAGCACTGGATTGCCACGACGCCTGTTCCCGCAAGTGAGAAAGCAGCTTGGTTCAACAAAAAAGCCCGGCTATGAAGCCGGGCTTTTTGCATCTCGGTAAAACGGTTTCCCGTCCCGACTATTCTTCTTCGTCTTCATCCGGGGTCGAGCTCTTGAGCGAAGAGAGCTTGGCGAAAACCTTGTCCGCATCGAGCTCTTCTTCTGCAGGCTGCTCGTCACGATAATCGAAATTCTCGGTCGCAGAAGCTGGCAGCAAGGTGCTATCCGATTCCGGTGTCGCCGGACGGTTGCGCGAGGCGCGTTCGACTTCGATGTCGAGATCGATCTGCGAGCAGAGGCCAAGCGTAACCGGGTCCATCGCCGTCAGATTTGCCGAGTTCCAGTGCGAACGATTGCGAATCTGTTCGATGGTCGACTTGGTCGTACCAATCAGGCGGGAAATCTGCGCATCTTTCAGCTCAGGGTGATTGCGAACCAGCCAGAGAATCGCATTCGGACGATCCTGACGCTTGGAAAGCGGCGTGTAACGCGGGCCCTTGCGCTTGGCTTCCGGAACGCGAACCTTCGGTTCAGAAAGCTTCAGGCGATAGTATGGGTCTTTTTCGCCCTTCGCGATCTCTTCACGCGAAATCTGACCCGTGATGACCGGGTCCAGACCCTTGATGCCCTGAGAGGCTTCACCGTCGGCAATAGCCTTCACTTCCAGCGGGTGCAGCTTGCAGAAAGCGGCAATCTGGTCAAAAGACAGAGCCGTATTATCGACAAGCCAAACGGCCGTTGCCTTCGGCATAAGAAGCTGGGTGGCCATTAGATATAATCCTTCTGTTCGTCCGCTCCGGTGGCGCGGGACGTGGGCAAAACCACAATTTCCGGGAAATCACGGCCTATATATCGTTTTTTTATCGCCAGAGCAAGAATGGCTCTGAAGCTTAAGCGATATCGAGCACAATCTTGCCAATATGCCTTCCCTCCTCCATCCGCTCATGCGCGCGCCAGGCATCTTTCAGCGAAAAGATCATGTCCATCACCGGCGCGACGCGTCGTCGCGCCAGAAGCGGCCAGACTTTTGTCTCCAGTTCCCGCGCAATGCCAGCCTTGAAGTCAACTGGTCGCGGACGCAGCGTGGAGCCGGTATGGGTCAGACGCTTGCTCATCAATATTGCGAAATTGGCCGTGGCTTTCGCACCGTTGAGAAAAGCAATCTGCACGATGCGGCCATCCTCGGCTGCAGCCTTGTAATTGCGGTCAACATAATCGCCGCCGACCATATCGAGAATCACATTGGCGCCTTTGCCCCTGGTCATTTCCTTTACGACCTCGACAAAATCCTCTTGCCCGTAATTGACGGCGCGATCTGCTCCGAGTTTCAGGCACGCTTCGCATTTTTCTTTCGAGCCCGCCGTTGCAATGACGGTCGCACCAAATGCCTTTGCAAGCTGGATAGCCGTCGTGCCGATACCGGACGAGCCGCCGTGAACCAGAAAAACCTCGCCCTTCCTCAGCCCGCCGCGCTCGAACACATTGTGCCAGACGGTGAAGAAAGTTTCAGGGATCGCTGCCGCTTCGATGTAGCCATAGCCGGCAGGCAAGGGCAGTGCGTTGGTTTCATGCGCGACGGCATATTCAGCGTAGCCGCCGCCCGCCAGCAGTGCGACCACCTGATCGCCGGTCTTGAACCGCTTAACGCCGCTGCCCATGGCAACAATGTCACCGGCAATCTCCAGTCCCGGAATATCCGATGCGCCGGGTGGCGGCGCATATTGCCCCTGTCGCTGCAGGACGTCCGGTCGGTTAACCCCGGCGGCGCGTACCCGCACCAGAATTTCACCTTCCTTGGGTTCAGGCACCGAGCGCTGAACAGGTCGAAGCATATGGGCTCCGCCCGGTTCGGAGATTTCGATAGCAGTCATCTGGGAAGGCAAGTCGGCCATCATATTCAAAACTCCATTCAGATTTCTGGCCCTAAGCATCGTCGCAGAAATGCCGCACGGCGGACGCAAGACGTCACGTTAGGGAAATCGTCATCGATTTTCTCAAATATATATGCGACGATTCAAGGTGTTAAATCTTTTCTGAGCCATCATTGACCACGGAGGACGGCTATGAGCGGTTTCGATGAGGATGTGGTAAAGCCCCGCAACAGCGTGGTGCTAAGCGAAGAGGAGCTATCGCTGCTTTCGGTCATCGAGATTGACCAGCGCATAGCCCTGCTGCAATCCGAAATAGAGCGATTGAAGACAGAACGCCTCAAGAAGGACGATAGCCGCGCTGCGGCAGAAGCATTGTTTCGATAGGAATGGGGTCGTCAACGGAAATGGATACCGGAGCAAAGCAACCGGAACCATTTCCGAGCGACGCGCTTTAGGAACAACAATCATTGATCGCAGCGATCGCTCATCAGCCTCAGCACTGACAGTTCGGCTTCAGACTTCGGGAATAGAGTTTTGCGCATTTACATTCAGGTTCTGGCCCTTCTCTGCGGAACAGCCTTCCTTCTCATAGCTTCGGGACTTCACGGTCTTCTATTGCCGCTGCGCGGCGGTGTGGAAGGTTTCTCAGTGGCATCGCTCGGCATGCTCGGCACGACCTGGGCAGGCGGCTTCGTTGCCGGCTGTCTGTTTGCACCGCGCCTTGTGCGCCGTGTCGGTCATGTGCGGGCATTCGGTTGCTTTGCCGCATCGGCTGCGGTTATCGCTCTGCTTTCCGGCATCTTCGTAGATGCCACGATTTGGGTGATCCTGCGCGCCTTCACCGGCTTTTCGATGGCTGGCGCCTTCATGGTCATTGAAAGCTGGTTGAATGAGCGTGCGACCAACGAATCGCGCGGCAAGATTTTCGGCATGTATATGATGGTCAACTACGGAGCCACCATGTCCGGCCAGATGTTGGTAGCGGCAGGCGACGTACGCTCCGATCATCTGTTCATGATAAGCGGCATATTCTTCTGCCTGGCTCTCATCCCGACCGCGATCTCCACAGCCGTCAGCCCCAAGCCACTGACGGAAGTGCAGCTTGATCTCAAGGCGCTCTACAATAACTCACCTGCAGCTTTCGTAGGTTGCATCCTGATCGGCATCGCCAATGGCGCCTGGGGTACGCTCGGAGCTGTCTTCGGTGCGAAGTCCGGCATTTCGACCACCGAAATCGCCTTGATGGTCAGTGTCACCATTGCAGCTGGTGCCTTGATGCAGATTCCGATCGGACGCATTTCCGATCTGGTCGACCGGCGTTTCGTTCTGGCAAGCGTTGCGGCGCTGGCGGCACTGGTTGGCCTCATAGCCTTCCTCGTCGCTCCATCCAGCGGCCCGGTCATCATTACGATGACCGGATGCTATGGCGCACTTGCCTATGCACTCTATCCCGTTGCCGTCGCCCACGCCAACGATCATGCGACATCGGAAAGCTTTGTGAAAGTATCGAGCGGGCTTCTGCTGCTTTACGGCTTCGGCACGATGCTCGGGCCACTGCTGGCAGCAGCGGCCATGGATATTTTCTGGCCGTCCGGCCTCTTCGCCATCACCATGCTCGCGCATATTTCCATCACCGGCTATGCGTTGTTCCGTTCACGCAAGCGTGCATCCGTCCCGAAAGAAGAGAAAGACCAGTTCAAGAGCATGCCTTCCGAACGTGGGGCAACACCGGAAGCGCTGAACCTCGATCCAAGAGCTGAGACGGAAGGGTGACGGGCGCTGAAAATGACCGTCGATAAATAGAGCCGGTTAAATAGTTGAATCAATATGTTCGGCGGCTGTGTCACAGCCGCCAATACTGAATTTTGGCATCTTCGCTTGGGAATGCAAACTGCATTCACGACAAAGAAATACCAGCTCGTCAGAGCCGTTCGGTCTCCAATGTCGATGGCTTGAGACGCCTTATCAAACCGCGATCTAAGCGCGGCTTCCCTGTTAGTGACGTGTTACCTGGGATCTCAGTTTTTCGATCTGGTCCTTGAGCATAAGCTTCTTGCGCTTGAGAGATGCAACGTGCAGGTCGTCCATTGCCGGTGACGCTATGGCTTCGGAAATTTCCTGCTCCAGAGCGCCGTGCTTTTTTTCGAGCGTGGCAAGATGGGACTCGATAGCCATCATCAGATCTCCTTTGGTTGATTTCCCTTATTTACGGAACAGCGCAGACCTCGTTTGTCCGTTTACCCGCTATCCCGTCATTCAACCTGCATGAACGCCCGGCAAACCTCCTGTATTCCGGGCCAAACACGCAGTCCCGGCTGCCTTGGATGCGGTATTGCTTGTCGCCTTCGACAGCCGCCGTCCATGACAGAACCATGACAGTTTGGCATGAGTTTGGTGCAAAGTCGATTTTGTCGTGGTAGCATTTTCCTGACGCGAAAAATGTGATAAGGGCTTCGCCGGAAACGGGCTGACGCCGCACCTTTTATGGTTTGGCGCGGCCCGTAAAACTATTCAACAGAACGGGGCACCGCATGTCCGATCAGGAACAGGCCGAAATCAGATTGGCCGTCGCACGACTGAAACAGGAACACGCGGATTTCGATGCTGCCATAAACGCCATGATAGCGGTTGGCTGCGACCAATTGCGCGTCCAGCGCATGAAGAAGAAAAAACTCGCAATCAAGGACAAGCTGCAGGAGATGGAAGATCGGGTGATCCCCGACATCATCGCCTGAATGTCCATAATGATCGATGATAGAGCCGGGGTTCGCCCGGCTTTATCATTTTAATATCACCCGAAACATGCACGAAAGAAGCGGAGCAGGAAGATCAATGAGCGTTACTGCCGATGTCGCCATCATCATGGGAAGCCAGTCCGACTGGGAAACCATGCGCCATGCAGCGGACACACTGGAAGCACTCGGCATTTCCTTCGATGCCCGGATCGTTTCCGCGCATCGCACGCCTGACCGGCTCGTTGCCTTTGCCAAAGGTGCCAAGGCGGAAGGGTTCAAGGTCGTTATCGCAGGCGCGGGCGGCGCGGCTCACCTGCCCGGCATGGCTGCAGCCATGACACCGCTGCCTGTCTTCGGCGTTCCGGTCCAGTCCAAGGCGCTTTCGGGTCAGGATTCGCTCCTCTCCATCGTGCAGATGCCAGCTGGCATTCCCGTCGGCACGCTCGCCATCGGTCGCGCCGGTGCGGTCAACGCCGCCCTTCTCGCCGCCGCCGTTCTGGCGCTTTACGATGAGGCGCTTGCAGCCCGCCTCGATGAATGGCGCACTGCGCAAACGGAAAGCGTGGCTGAGCGCCCTTCAAACGAGGCCTGATATGAACAACTCCGCACTCAATTCTGTACTCAGGCCCGGTGCAACCATCGGCATCATCGGCGGCGGTCAGCTCGGCAGAATGCTTGCCATGGCCGCAGCACATCTCGGTTTTGAAACGGTAATCCTGGAGCCACAGGCCGATTGCCCGGCAGCACAGGTTGCCAATCGCCAGATCATTGCCGCCTATGACGATCCGAAAGCGCTTGCAGAACTTGCAGCAGCGTCCAACGTCATTACCTACGAGTTCGAGAACGTGCCGGTCAGCGCTGCCGACAGGCTGGCCGAAACCGCTCTGGTCTTTCCTCCCCCGGCAGCGCTTGAAGTCTCGCAGGATCGCTTTACAGAAAAGCAGTTCCTCAACTCCAGCGACATCGAGACGGCACCCTGGCGTCTTGTGGACGATGAAGAAACCCTGATTGCAGCTCTGGGCGCACTTGGCGAGCGCGGCATCCTGAAGACGCGGCGTCTTGGTTATGACGGCAAGGGACAGGTCCGCCTGACATCACTCGACGAGTCCGAAGCTCACAAGGCGATTCTCGCGATCAATCGTGCCCCGGCCATCCTCGAAGGCTTCGTCGATTTCGAGCGCGAAGTTTCGGTGATCGCAGCACGTGACCGCTCCGGCAATGTCGCAATCTTCGATATTGCCGAAAACGTTCACAAGGACGGCATCCTTGCGACTTCGACCGTACCGGCTGCCGTTTCCGAAAACACGGCCGAAGCGGCTCGCAAGGCCGCTGCAAAGCTTCTGAACGCGCTTGATTATGTTGGCGTGCTCGGACTTGAGTTCTTCGTCCTGAAGGATGGCACGCTACTGGCAAACGAATTCGCCCCGCGTGTCCATAATTCGGGCCACTGGACGGAAGCGGCCTGCGCCATTTCGCAATTCGAACAGCATATCCGTGCCATCGCCGGTCTGCCTTTGGGTAACACCGACCGGCATTCGGATTGCGTGATGGAAAACCTGATCGGCGACGATGTCGAGAAGGTGCCAGCGATTCTCTCTGAAAAGGATGCCGTGCTGCATCTTTACGGTAAAAAGGAAGCACGTCCGGGCCGCAAAATGGGCCATGTGACGCGCATTCACCCCCGCGGGAAATAATGTTCATCGGGAATCCCGTCGATTCCCGATGAATCTTTGCCACCTGCCAAGAATTTCAGCTCCAGTGCCCTGAATCTGCGGCTCAGGAGTTGACATTTGCCTGAAACCTTGTGTATTTCGGCCAACCCTTCGGGCATCTAACAGTGCCTGTAATCAATTGGCGCCTCGAGCGCCTGTTTTTATGAAGCCCCGCGGCATCTGCACGTCAACGGGCCAACAAGACCGGTGATTGACATGAAGATCAAGAACTCGCTTAAAGCGCTCAAGGGCCGTCATCGTGACTGCCAGCTGGTCCGCCGCAAGGGCCGCGTTTACATCATCAATAAGACCGCCCCGCGCTACAAGGCTCGTCAGGGCTAATCTTATTTCTGATTTTGCATTTGACGTTTCGCTGCGCATGGTAAAATCTATGCGCATGCGGAACGTTTTTGCATGTCTGGTTTCTTTTTCTGTACTCGCGTCGCTTGGTACGACGATGCCTTTGGCTTATGCCGAAGTGGCACCCGGCAAAATACCGCTCACCGCACCTCTGACACCCGTTCAAACCGGTCCCGACAGCGAACAGAAACCTGCCCCCGAAAAGCCCGCACCAGCGGCAACCCAGACGCCTGAAGAGCGTCTCGACAAGCTCTTTGCCGATCTTCGCCGCACGACGGACGAAGCCAAGGCGCGGCGCATTGCTTCACAGATCAATACGCTGTGGTCGCAGTCAGGCAGCGCAACAGTCGATCTTCTGATGCAATGGGCCAATGCGGCGATGCTCGAGCGGCGTTATCCCTCGGCAATCGACTTCCTGAATGAAGCGATCGCGCTCGACCCGGAATATGCGGAGGCCTGGAACCGCCGCGCTACGGTCTATTTTCTGCAAAAAGACTACGCCCACGCCATGTACGATATCAATCGTACCCTGGAGCTGGAACCGCGCCATTATGGCGCCCTGACCGGCATGGCGGCCATCTTGCGCCTGCGCGGCCTCAAGGAACAGGCGCTAAAAGCCTATGAGCAGGCTCTCATCGTCTATCCGATGATGCGCGACGCACAGAAGAACTTCAACGATTTGGCCGACGAACTGACGGATACGCGGACTTAGAGCCTGTTCCAGAAGTCGCCTGTATCGCTTTTTGATTCTGGCTCTTAGAACGGCTCCTGCCTCCCCACAAAACATTCTCAAAATTCGGCAAGACCAAAACAAAAAACGCGCTCCAAAGGAGCGCGTTTCTTTAGATGCCGTCCGCCATAACTGGATGAGATTTCGGCTGTGGCGAGCCGGAATCGAAGATGGGCGCTTTAGCGACCAAACTGGTGGAGTTTGAGAACCGGAGCGGAATGTACTGTTGGGTACATGAACACCGGAAGCGCAAAACAACGCCATTTGCCGGCCGTCACGGCTGGCATATTTTCAGTTTAAATGCCTGACTTTCCGTCTGGTCCAATATAGGCGATGCGCAGCATGTTGGTCGCGCCCGGCGTGCCGAATGGGACACCTGCGGTAATGATGACGCGGTCGCCAGCTTTGCCAAATTCTTCATGGAAGACAATTTCGCAGGCATGGTTGACCATATCTTCCAAATCATGCGCATCGGCGGTCACCACGCAATGCAGGCCCCAGACGAGCGACAGCTTACGCGCAGTATCGACGACCGGCGACAGGGCGATGATCGGCGTGCGCGGACGCTCGCGAGCGGCGCGCAGACCGGTCGTGCCGGAAGCGGTGTAGGTGACGATGGCCGAAAGCTTCAACGTCTCTGCGATCTGGCGTGCAGCAAGCGAAATCGCGTCGGCACCCGTTGGTTCTGGCGCAGCACGCTGCGCATCGATGATGGTCGAATAGGTCGGTTCCTTTTCAACCTGTTCGGCAATGCGGTTCATGGTGGCAACGGCTTCGACCGGATACTGGCCCGAAGCCGATTCTGCCGAAAGCATGATCGCATCGGCGCCTTCAAACACAGCGGTTGCAACGTCGGACACTTCGGCGCGGGTCGGAACCGGAGCTGTAATCATGGATTCCAGCATCTGCGTCGCGACAACAACCGGCTTGCCCGCGCGGCGCGCCTTGCGGGTAATCTGCTTCTGAATGCCTGGAACGCTTTCAAGTGGCACTTCAACGCCAAGATCACCGCGCGCAACCATCAATGCGTCCGAAAGCTCGATGATTTCATCGAGACGCGTCACGGCTTGCGGCTTTTCGATCTTCGACATCAGGCCGACCTTGCCGCGCGAAACCTTGCGTACCTCGGCCAGATCTTCCGGACGCTGGATGAAGGAAAGCGCAACCCAGTCAATTTCTTCCTTCAGAACGGCATCGAGATCCTTACGGTCCTTTTCCGTCAGCGCACCGACGCCGAGCGTCGTGTCCGGCAAGCTGACGCCCTTGCGGTCCGAAATACGCGTTCCGGAAATCACCTTGCAGCGGATCGACTTGCCGTCGCTTGCCTCGGCAACCAGATGCAGCTTGCCGTCATCGATCAGCAGGCGATGGCCCGGTTCAACAGCTTCAAGAATTTCCGGATGCGGAAGATAGACGCGATGTTCGTCGCCAGGCGCTTCATTGTTGTCGAGGGTGAAGGTCTGGCCGGGAACGAGATCGACCTTACCGTCCTTGAACTTGCCAACGCGCAGCTTCGGGCCCTGAAGGTCGGCCAGAATGCCGATAGGACGGCCCAGTTCCTTTTCCACATTACGGATGCGCTTGACGAGGGTGCGCATCAGGTCATGGTCGGCATGACTCATATTGATGCGGAACACATCCGCGCCTGCCTCAAACAGCTTGCGGATGACGGCTTCTTCACCCGACGCCGGACCTAGCGTGGCGAGAATCTTGACCTTGCGGTTGCGCTTCATTGACTATTCGTTCCTGTAACGGTGGGGTTTGCTGTCGGCGTTTCATCGGTGAGCTGAACCATCCAGCTCGATTGTTCCCCGGTGTCGTATTCCTGGAAGCCGTTGCGCTGGAAACCGCGCGCGAAGCAATCCTGGACGCCAGTAATACGGAATTCTTTCTCGGCCACGCACATATTGACCTTGCCCTCCCAGCGTCCGCCGCCCTGAGCGTCTTCGGCATAGAGGTAATAATAGCGCGATGTCAGCGGCCCCTCGATGAGGGTTTTGCAGCTTGATCCGTCGATATGCCACCAGCCTTCGGTCACCCAGCCGGTTTTGGCTCTGTAGCCGATGGACACACCAACCAGGTTTTGGGTTGCATTGCATACGCGGAAATCCGCACGAGCCTCTATGGATGTCATGCCCAGCGCAGTCATCAGCACACCGGCAAACAAAACTAGAGATAGTGGAAGTCGCATACGCAGAACCCCTTCAGCCCGCTATCGGTTTTATCGAACAATTTATATTGCACAGGGAAATCCCATCTCGGGCAAATCCCATCTCGGGTCGCTCTCTTTTCGGCAGTTTCGCCTTTGATGTCAACGCAATCCCATTGAGAACAGGTACTCTTCATCAAAGAATGATCGTTGCAATCCGGGCTTTCTCATGACAGACCTGAAACAGCTTCCCGCACAACACAGAAATAATCCCCTTATTTAGCCTCGGATTTCGCTCCATGCCGCTTCAATCCGGATCAACCGCTTCGCCGCCATTCTCACCGGCATACAGTGTCGACGGCGATTTTAGTCTCGGCCTGCTCCTGACCGCCGATCATGCACGGCGTGATGTTCCAGCCGAATATGGCACGCTTGGTTTGCGGACAAGTGAATTCGACCGGCATATCGCTTATGACATTGGCGTCGAGAACCTGACCCGCAAACTTGCAACCCGCCTGAACGCGCCTGCCGTCCTTGGCGGCTTTTCACGCCTTTTGATCGATCCCAATCGTGGCGAAGACGACCCGACGCTTATCATGCAATTGTCCGATGGGGCGGTCATTTCCGGCAATTACCCAATGTCGACAGGTGAACGCGAGGAACGGCTTGAACGCTTCTATCGTCCCTATCACGACACGGTCGCGCGAGCGAGCGAACGCGTGGTGGCTGAAAGCGGGGCAGCGCCTTTCATCGTCTCGATCCATTCGTTCACGCCGCGCTGGAAGGAAAAGTCCCGCCCCTGGCAGATCGGCCTTCTCTGGGACAAGGACGACCGCGCCGTAAAGCCGCTTTTGTCGCTGCTGCGTGAAAACGTCGATCTGACGGTTGGCGACAACGAACCTTATGACGGTGCCCTCAAGAACGATGCCATGTATCGCCACGCGACGGCAAAGGGCTTCGCCCATGTCCTGATCGAGTTACGACAGGACCTGATTGCCGATGACAAAGGAGCAGCTGAATGGGCTGACAGGCTGACGCCAATGATCGCGCACATCAACACCTTGCCCGGCATTCATGCGGCCCAGTATTTCGGCTCACGTGCTGATCGCAGTGAGTAGCAGGCCTGTCAGGAGAGGCTTTACCCGCTATCCACAGGGCTTGACCCGCCAAATCGGGTCGTGCATCGAAAAAGGCTCTTAATTTTGCCTGCGACTCGCGGGAAAAACGGTCCAGACTTTCGATAAGCGGTTTTCACGCAATGCGTGTCCGCATCATCACAGATTTTGAATTGGAGAACTCCTCGTGAGCGACGACATTACCAGCGAAGCCCAAACCATTGCTGTCGGCCAGTTGCGTGCTTTCATCGAGCGCATCGAGCGCCTGGAAGAAGAAAAAAAGACCATCGGCGACGATTTTCAAACATTCAACTGCTTACTGACTTAGAAGTTTCCCCAAAAAACATACATTTAACGACACAATCGACCGTGTCATTCTTACCGGTAATAACAATCAGATCTTTTGGAGTGAAGCTCAATGGACGAAATCGAATCATCAGCCGTAAACGCAGCCGCAAGTGAACTTCGTTCAATTATCGAAAGAGTTGAACGCTTAGAGGAGGAAAAAGCCGCAATCGCAAATGACGTTAAAGATGTCCTAGGAGAGGCAAAGGGACGCGGTTACGACACAAAAGCGATTAAGACTATTATTCGGCTTCGGAAGAAGGATGCGAATGAACGTCTTGAAGAGGAAACCATCCTCCAGACCTACATGGCTGCATTGGGAATGGAATAGCTAAAGCGCGGCTCAAAGCTTCACATGGTTTCGCAGATGCTGCAAAAGATGCGTTTTGCGAAACCATGATTTGATTTGCATCGATCAGCGCACGTCCAATAACGAGCGTCGAAGATCAGGAAGTACCTCCTTCTCGGACGGGACGTTTAAATGAACTCCTGCTTTGTTTGACAACGCAATGATCCCCGGCGACCTGTCATACCGCAAACGCACCTTTTCAACGGAAAATGATTTTACGTCGCCTATTAGACCAAACGCTGCCAGTGCAACATCTTTTGATCCTTTAACAATGACCGTTGCTTCTGAGCCGTTGGGTAGCCCAATCCCGCCAATCTGCATAAATTCTAAGCGGCTCGCTTCTGGCGACCGAGTTTGAAATGCTCTGCCCCATTTGTACGGGTCAACATCGATATTCTTTAACGTCAAATCAAAGTTGGACGCTTCAAGCAGGCGACTAATCAGACGTTGGGCGCTTCTGTTAGGGTCGATCAGCTCCAACCCCGAGGCTCCCTCACTTATTCGAAATGCCGATCTCCGAAACTCTGTTCGGGCATACGAATATTCTTGGCCAAAAGGATCCGTGACCTTTTCCACTTGCTGGATTCGTTCAAAGTAACTTCCGCTTATGAAGTCGTCTCGGAGTTGATCAAGCACAAACCCATCATCACTGCCAGCGCGGAATGAATGAGCCATTAGTTTTTGGGCCAGAGATGAAGCAGAAATCGACCACTCCACATCATACCAACGACGACGCGTCACGATGTTCTCTCCTTGCCGATATCTCCTCTTCCTGTTTTTGCTGCGACACTCGTGCCGAATGCTCGATTAGCCTGAAAAGCTCGTGGCGACGGGTGTCGGGAACGACCTTGAAGGTCTTGGGATAACGTCCGAGCGTATTGAGTCGAGCGTACCTCACAATATACTTGAATCCAGTACCCTGTTCCTGCTGCTCAAAAGCAGCCTCGAATTGCACTAGGTCATGAGGGGGGACTTGCTGTACTGATCGCCAAGTAATTGCGGTGATGTAAAAGTTTTTTTCGCGAAGCTGCCTATACTGCTCCGATGACACCAAGTTCTCTCCGCTGAGTGCAACGCTCCTTACTATGCCGAGTAATTCATTCTCCAGATCATCCTGTGCTTCATTTTCTTCGCCGATATCATCTATTTCTTCTTGAGCAATATCGGGAGAAGAAACTTTTATGCTAGTAACTGTCTCCGTTTTATAACCCTCTATGCCCGATAAAAGATCGAGAAAAAACTTCGTTCTGAATTCCGCCGGGAAACCTGAGATTGCGATACGGTTCTGAGATAAGGAAGTCTTTTTGTTCTTCTCCAATTTATCAATAAGATTGTTGACTATGCTTTGACCTTTCTCGGTCGCTGGAAGCCGCACCGTCACCTTGCCATCTTCAATACGGAAGTCTAACGCTGCTTTCCGCTCAATTCTTTGCAGCAACCTGGTACGAGAATAATCAAACTCGTTATACTCGATGGTCGCCCCCAAGCTTTTCATATTAAATGGCGGCACTGTGATTTCTTCACTGGCACCAACTTCATCTACGTACTGATCGATGGCAGCCTTGATATCTTCCGTCGAAACATCTCCTGCAACCTCTACAAATGTCGTCTTCTCCCCTCTTCTGCCCACCTCAGCTTCATCTATAAGGCCTTCAACATCTTGCAAATCATGCGGCAAGCAAGAAAGGTAATCAACAATGGCCTCTCGCTCAGCTTTGTGGGAGATAAAGATTCTGCGGTCCCTGGCGAGGTTCAGAAGGGCTCGTTCTGTCATCCGCTGCCTAGATGACGCCAAAAGATCGTAAAGCTCTTTATCTGTAGCAAACAGCTTTAAGGAACTAACGGCCATAATCCATTCCAATCTGTTCTTGAGAAAACGAAGTCGTCAGCTGAGGAACAGCTGAAATGCGTATCTTTCTCAATCGCTTAGCGAAATCAGTATCAGAATTCTTACCAGCAATCTCATCAAGGTACTCAATGATTGCTTTTTCGAAAACTATTTTCGCGTCACCAAGGTCAAAATTAACGCGGATGTCTATGTTAAAACTTTTAACTTCAAACATTTGGAAATGACGAAGGTAATCAATTAGATATTTAAAGCCGTCAACCGTCGGCACCCGTCGGTAGAATACAACAACCCCTTTCCTGACGTCGCTATCCTCTACAAAATACTGCATAACAATCCAAGGTGAAGAAAGCATTTCAAGTGTAGCCGCTCTGGCCCGATCAGCTTGGACATTCGTTTTTCGACTAAGGTCAGGATAATAATATGCGCAACAGTCACGGGACGGTATTCTTCTCTCGTCGTCCTCATCGCCTCTCATGAGTTTGATGTCGTGAACCACACGATCAAGCCAATTTATATCATCGGGTCCAAGTAGGAATAATCGAGATTTCGGCGGTAGATTAAGCTCTGTAACATCCAAATCACCAATTAACGAACCGAATTCTTTGTGATATTCCTGATCGTGATTATATACAAATAGCAACCCAGAAATCTCCGATGTCGTACCTTTGACGAGGTACTTACCCTGCCACTCTGAACTGATTTCTGCGCATGCGACTTGCTTTGCCAAGCTTACAAGGGCATCTGAGATTTTTCCTTTAGAAAAACTGGATTTCGAGTAGCTTTTAAGATCGCATTGAATATACCGCCTGACTTTGGAATAGGGCTCATCGTAAAAAAAAACTATATCAGTTGGATGTGTTGCCACCTTATGGACATCGGGGCTCTCACATTTCCAGTTTATATTGGTCGGCCCAATTCTATCCCAGAAAAATTCGTTGAAGATTTTATCCGCCAGCTTCTCAGCCATTTGCGCGATATTGACAGTCTCAGCCATTTGCGAGTCTTGCCTTACTGATTTCAGATATGAACTCATAGGATGAAATGACAAACCCATGCATAGCAACAACAACCTGTAGCTGTTCACAGGTATTTTGAGCAATTGATATTCTGTCGGGGAATATAAAACTATACGCGTACAAGGCCGGAGCACAAAGGATGGCTGTACTTTGCGGCCGCTATTCGCTCGCCGACGGAGCAACATAAGCTTACATTCGAATTACCAATGGCACCGACAACCTTGGGGACGACGGGCAATGAGCGATGCGGTCGAGCTCAATAAAGATTAGATTATCGCTTCTGGATCGAATTCGACCGCCTTCTTAAGCTATGGTCGCTAACGACCTAGGTATTCAGTCCCGGCGTCTGGTGGATCGGGTTCAGGATGAATCTGTCTGGCTCTAATGTCCAAATCTTGCAGATGTATTCGTATGGGGTGAGGCCACTGAGGGTCTTGCGCCTGCGCGCGAAGTTGTAGGCGGCCATGCAGTCCGCAAGATGCGTGCGCAATTGGTCGTGGCTGTCGTAGTGGAAGCGTTTGACGGTGGCGTCTTTGATCGTCCTGTTCATCCGTTCGACCTGACCACTGGTCCATGGATGATTGGGCTTCGTCAGTCTGTGTTCGATGCCATTTGCCTCGCAAATCATGTCGAAGCGCATCGGGCGGGAGTAGATGGTGTTCCGGTTCCGAGGCTGCTCTGCGAACTGGATTCCGTTGTCCGTGAGGACGGTGTGGACCTGAAGGGCACGGCCTTGAGCATGCGCTGAAGGAACTCCCAGGCCGTCTTCCTATCGGCTTTATCGATGAGTTGGGTCACGGCGATTGAGCATCGTGCTAACTCCGGCTCAGTGCCGCCGTTGAAGTAATTAATTTGTCTCAACAATTAGATTCCAGCTGAAGTCATTCAGTCCTTGTTCCCACATGTACCCATAAGGATTGCAAATAATGCGACTTCGGCCGACGCACACGTCGAACGCTTGATGGGTGTGCCCGCAAATCCATAGAGCAGGCGCTAATTCGGAGTGGAAGATGTCACCGAAGGCTTCTGATCCGCAAGCAAACAAATAGTTGCCGATTGAGTTGGCATAAACGTGCGGTGTGCAGTCGGAATGCGGCATGTGATGTGTCAACACTACTGTGCTGCCATCAAATGGTTCTGCTAGCCTTTGTCTAATGTATGAGGCATCTGCGCGATGCAGGTTCAGCATATCCTCCGGCGTGAACAGCTGCCCATTTTTCATACGGATCGCACGGAAGTCATTCAGTATTGCCCGCGCTTCTTGCATTCGCCGCCCTAGATCTGACTTCAGTGAGAGATTCATCTGAAAATCTACCCATAGGCTAGCACCAACGAATCTGATGTTGTTGATAATCACCTCGTCCTGATCAAGGCAGTAAAACCGTTGCGGCCACTCCAGAGATAGGGCTTCGATTGTCTTCATCGTTTGCCTGTCTCTCTCCAACGACCGTTCTCGATCATTAAAAAGCCATTTGTTCTGGTAGAATTCGTGATTTCCAGGCACATAAATAATTGGCTTTTCATAGCGTCTGATCAGGAATTGGAACGTTAAATGAAGATCAGGCGCAGCATTGAGGTCGCCAGCGATTATTATCAGATCGCACTGTGGCGCGTTCTCACGAGACGGATAGTCGACTTCCTGCAATTCATGATGCACGTCAGACCAGACCCAAAGTTTCATTCTGTTTTCTCCTTGGCCGCAATTACCGACAGTTTTCATGCCAGATTTCCTCTGGCAGGCGCTCATGTTCCTCGATTGACCCGCAGAAAAACTCAAACTGCGAATTCAGTTGATGACGTGCAGCAGCATGTGCGTTTTTCTCAATTGCCGATGTCTTTTTGGCCCAGGCGGTAAAAGCGGCTGAATGTGCGGGCGTAGTTTCTGTCAAGATCGAGAAGCCAAAGTTCTGAAGTGATACCATTGGGCACGATCTGGCCTAATCTAGGATGCTCGAACAATACGCCTTCAAGACACGTTGCGCGGCGAGCGCTGAGCTTCCAGCTAGTTATTGCTGGAGAATTTGAAAGTTGGCGCTCATCTGGATGTTCACCGTTGAATATGCGTTCAAGATCCGTGACCAAGGCCTTCAGCATATCGATTTCGACTTCCAGTTGTTCGCGATTGTATTTTCCGTTTTTGATTATGACAGCCATAATGAGGTCCTGGAGAATGAAGAAATGAGAGGCCATTCGGGCGCGTTGCTGCGCACCCGAGATTGGCGTTTCTTGAAGTTCAACGTGTTTGATTGATGCTGCGAGCAGACGCTGAACTGTTCAGCGTAAAGTATTCAACCATCTGAAAGTTGCTCAGGAACTCCGGTTACTGAGCACGACGAGGAACGAGGGTTTCAAAGTACAAAGGTTTTGCTCGTTTGAGTTCTTCGTGCGCCAAGCGATGAAAGATCGAATTGATCTGTCGATTTTTTTCTATCTCATCGCCGGAAAGATTGGCACTAAACCAAAGGCTTAGCATATTTCTCTGTTGTTTCTGAATTTCGAGCGCGTGTTGTGCGGTACCCGGTCTACCGGTTAGCTGGTCTAAATCGTGAAGCGTCCATACGCCTTCCAGATATTTTGTCTCGCTGAGTAACGGATCTATAATGACGAACTCTGTTCGTTCTATCTCAACGCCAAAGTACTGTGCTGCCAAGCGAGGCAACAAGCCTGCGAGCTTCGCCTTGTCTTCTTCGTACTGAATTAGCGCATTTCGTTCAGCGCCAATCCCGTATGCGATATGAATATAACGCAAGCATTTTTGTTGCTTATCGTAAACGATGAGATCGAATGCAAAGCCGCCTGATAAATAAGTCGGCGTCAGAGAAGGCCGTTGGAATTTTTTGCAGTCGGGTTCCTGAGAAAGAACTCCAGTCAGTTGATCAACGATACGCGCTGATATTGGAATTCCTGACGTTGTCGTTGAAGTTCTTTCATCAGCGACCGAAATTATACTTTCAAGATAACCAATGATTTTTTCTCCCTCGCTCCAAACTGCGTAACGAAAATATTCATCGACACGCTCCGTAATTTGAAAATCGTGTTTTTGCTTATTAATGCGATTGTGAATTTCGCCTAGCTGCAAGGCCGCATTTAATCCACGTCCTGGATGCCGTCGTGGAACTTCATTTTTCATGAGAATAACATGACCGATTGGGGAGTTTTCAGGCATAAGTTCTCCTGTCCGGCACATGGGTTACATGCGCCAAATTCGATGTGAAACCACTTCAAACGATGACGTCATCGACGGACAAAAAGGGGCAATCCGCCTAATCATCAAATCTTTAACTCACTGATTCGGTGTCTGTGTGAGCAATAATCTGGCTTATGTCATAATTGCCATAAATAGGCAATTAAATTCCTAAAAAAGGCAAAAAAATGCCTATTTAAGGCAAATTAGGGGGTGTAGCGGTTGCATACTCCCTGAATTAAAAGAAAAGGATGGATATACCGATTGCACTTTTGCGCGCCGCAAGGCTCGCGCTTGACTTAAGTCGAGAGGAACTCGCTGCAGAAGCGGGGGTAAGCGTGCGGACTATCGGAAGCTTTGAAAGAAATTCAGGCGTAAAAATAGAAACTCAGCGGAAAATCCAAACTGCGCTCGAACGTAGGGGCGTGACCTTTATCTATAAAGATAAAGCCAAAGGTTTTGGTTTACTAATGCCGAAAAACTGGCCTTGATAAATAATTATTACACGTCGGCTTAATGGAAAAATCTAATTGCATTATGTTATATTCTCACTATTGAGCGCTACTGCGTAATCTAGCAGCCATTTGAAGCAAAGTCGGCATCACGACCCAGTGCGCGATGTCGATTCACCCATTACGATTTGGTAGGGAATAATGTCAGTGACCTTGGTAATAATGGGCAAAGTTTACCCAGTCATTCAGCAGTTCCTCAGCGTCGAGTTCGTCTGGTTCTATACTTTGTAGAGCTGCCACATGTCGAAGAAATGCATCCGACGGCTTTTTTGGCTTACTGCGACGAACGTTTTTCAGTTCACGCTCTTTGTCGTAAAATGACACATTTCTTTCCCTTAATACGGCGAAGTACGGGTGAGCTCGGCTAAATCCAGCAACCTGAGGCTTAAGCCATCCTTTTAGATCTGCTTCGTAAGCCACTAGCCACATATTCGAGTTAAGTCCTTCAACTGTCATCGCTTGTGTCCAAAGCGATACATCGAATTCGCCATCGATTAGGCCCATTTCTCGCATGTCGAGTAGTATCAAGGCGCATATAGAACTTTCAAGTCTAGTAACGGGCTGCACCCAATCCACTGGTAGAGTAATTCTGAGCATCTTGGCGAGAAACAATGTCCACGCAATCTCATAGTGAGCAGCGGACGGTCCGCTTCTCGCTATGACATCTTTGATGAGTTTTGCAACTCGGTCCTTCTTCACTGGGAAATTCTTTGAATCATAAAGTGCGAAAAGATGAACTACCATTGGGATAGTTGTTGCGTTTGACCTAGCTATTTTCAGAAGATAAGTCTCGAACTGGTGCCAATTGACCATTAGGATATCTACACTTCGCAATAAACTTACCGCGAAACGCAGCACATTTTGTTCTTTGTAAATAGACGCGTAATAAAAAGCTTGAGCGAAAAAATGATCAATGGTTTTTGTCTGATTCAATAAGTCCGAAGATATAGTAATTTGGCGCATCGCGGTAGGCCAAACAGGTTGGACTTCGCTAAACGCGTTGACCACCTTTGTCTTCTCAGGGTGGACCTCTAACTCGTAATCGCGTGCCGAGGCAGAAAGAACAGCTATCGCTTCTTCCGCTAAGCCAGCGTTGTCGAAACCGATATACCAATCGTCCACGTTCCGGACAATACTATCTGCGGCCAGATTAAGTTGCTCTTGCACTCTTGCGTCAATTGCAACAGCAACAATCTCTGCAATGATGCGTGAAGTATCCGGCCCAACTGGGATGCCTATAGTTTGGTTATCCTGTCCTTTGCGAACAGCTTTGTCTAACCGCGCACCAAGTGACGCTTCATACGCCGCAGTGTTCAGATTGTCCTTCGCCCAAACCTTCTTATGTAATGCCCAAGGAATAGCATGGGTATAAAGCGTGCCATAAAAACGAGAAATGTCGGCCACAAGCGCATGATTGTGTATCGCTGAAATCTCTGAATGACGCAGAGAGACAAGTCTAAAATCGGGCGACGGCACTGCTCTAGTTTCACCAGATTTGATCGATATGTGTTCGACGCCAAAGCTGCACGAACTGAGGTGCTTGTTAATTTGCTGCCAATCATCCGAGATAAGCTTTGCGACATGATACTGGGCAATTGGGTTTACGATTGCTAATTCCCGTCGCCAATCGCTGGCTTTTGGAATACTAAATCTCTCGGGACTTGTTTTCGGATAATTTGGATAGTTTTCCAGCCTCGCCCAAGCGGCACCGATAGATTTTCGATACTTGGCAAAATCAACGGTTGTGAACGGTGGCGGTAGTTCCTCAGGGAAGTATCCTGCGCTTAGTAAGGCCTTCAAACGCTCGTTTTTCACCATAGCCCCCCAAAAAAATTCAGCCCAGCCATATACAACAAACTTTGATCAAGAAATTTAAATGTTTACAGCATTTTTCGCCCAAACTCCGTCCATGGAACGTCCCTTATCTAAGCTCGCTCACGACTGTGAGCGTCGGCAACCAGCCCGCGATATATTTACCGAAATTTCTTCAACAATGATCGATTTGTATTCAAACGCTGATTCCACTTTCAGCGGGAGCGAACAAATTTTTGAACGAAGTAATAGCCTAAGGAACCAATGGTGGAGTTGCAAGTAGATTGGAGGAAAAAACAGGAAACTCAAACCCGAGTTGCTTTTTAAGCCTATCGATCATTTCCCTATACCATGATGGTGCAAATGGAGAAATGAGGACCCGCTCAATTAGAGTGTCAATATCACATTTTAATGATACGCCAGGATTTATGGGACGATTATCTTCGACAATATTGTCAAACCGCATTGTTTCTTTGTTCCACGAGAATTCAGGCAGAGGGTTGTGCATATCCTCGGTATCCCAATACACGAGTCTAACTTCTTGCTCATACGAATAACTCACTCGCTTGACCATTAGAGTGTCGAACGAATTCGAAGCACCAATTTGTAATACGTTTGGATCTTCATACCGTACCGCGCCAAGGTTCAGTACTTGAGAAGTCATAGCTAACGCTGACTCGAGTCTCGCTCCGTTGCTGACTATCGCCACTCCCGCGCCAGGTGATGCATAAATCTTCCACATAGCAATGGACTCGTGCAACGCCGCATGCCAACAATTCATATAGTAGTTGCGACGACCGAACTGCGTATACATGCAGCTCTGCTCCTCCAGCATGACCCAAGATGCAAATGCCGAATCTTCGGTATTGCCCTCGCCTCTGCCATAGATATCAATAATTTGTCTCCGTAGAGGTTCGGGCACATCTTCGAGTTTCTTCCATAGCCTATGAGGAAAGCGAATTGGCCCAGGCCATCCTTCATATGGGTCGTCAGAAGATAAAATTTCGGCGTTCGTAAGCCAAAGCTGACGGGAGGTGATCAGGTCAACAAACTTTGAAAGGTCAGTATAACGCCACAGAGGAGTAGAAGCTTTCGGACGATTGAAACTAGGATGGTGGCTGATTGGCATTCGTCTCTACTTTCAGCTTACTGTATAAATTTATAGGCGTGGCAACCGTCGTATATAAGTATGTAAATGACCGACGTCTGGATGAAATACAACTCCTAAGTGTTTGAAACATGCGTGTGATCTTTGCATTCGCCGCTATGGTGACCTGTTTTGCAAAACGCAAAAAGAACGTCGCTTATCATGAGCCAGATGCCCGTGCCTCTTATGGCAACTGGATAATGCCCCGCCCGAAAAGGTCCTCGGTCCTTGTGGGTATCTGAAATCCCAATCCAAATATGACGGACAACCCGAAATCATCGCCACCTCTCAACGACTTATTCGTACTTAACAGAACATCTAAAACCTGACCGCAACATGGACGCCAAAGATACAGTGTATAATCGAAAGAAGGGTAGCGACCAGATCTGAAATCCATAAACCAAGATAGGCAGTCGGTCCGCCAATGGGCGGCCTCATTCCCCGGCATCTTTTGCGTACCGACCAGCTATCGCACGTATCACCGCAAATTTCGACGCACTCTTCTACATGACACGTTCGGGCGGTCGGTGCCGTGATCTGCTCGGGGTTTATCACTCGGTAAGCCTCGAAAAGTGTTATTACGACCCCGCCTACCGTTTTCACCATTATGAAGAAGAGCCAACTCTTTGCGACAGCTCTCTCTCAAGCCGAGCGATCTTTTCCAACAGCATAATGTTAGTCAAATGAGCTTCGTTCAACTCTTGATCTTTCTTCTTGATGGATCGTTTTGCACCTCTTAGTTCTACAGTAGCCTTCGTGCTAATCTTGTCTCCTCGGCCCGCGCGTCGCTTATTCTTTGTTTCACCTGACGCCAAGATGTTACCTATTCTCTCCTTCTCTTTTTCAATGAGTGAAAACAGGTCTGGGTTATTAACGTGAAGCGCATCCGTACCGCAACGAACCTTCCTTCTAAGACCTTCCCAGTGGAATTTAACGCCCCGTTCCAGTTCACGTGCAAGGTCATCTGGAGTTTGGACGCTCACGAGAAAATCTAAAAGCTCCTCCACCTTCTTCCGAGCAAGACCTGTCTTTGTTTTTTCTGATGAATTGACACTAACTTGGTCCATTTTTCGTCTTTTATAATTTCTGTGCACGGATCACCTTCAGAAATTTCTCGGAAATTCTTCTGCCTTTACGCGCTAGTTTCTTTAGAACTCTAGGGGTTCTGATATCTTCTTCCATAGCCTTATGACGGTCATAGGCTTGCGACCAGAAAGTTTCAAAGGTAGGTGTTGTCAGAAAGTTAAAGCATTCTCCGCAGACGGTCTCGACTTTATTTACAGGGGGCCACTCCTTGCCAGTACCCGGTTCGGGGGATTGTCGACAGCGCGCCGTACGGAATGCATGTCGGTCCCAGAGGCAGTAACCAAAGGGCAGCGGGTATACCCGCATAGCCTCCCTCTTCATGCCCTTCTCTAATTTATGTAAAACGTCATCAGGTGCGGAAAGCCTGAAATCTAGACGAGCAATTATCGATTGTACCTTCTTCAGGCCGCCTCCAATGAGCGGGAGACCACTAAGTAAGCTCTCGCCAAAAAGACGAGTTGTCATTCGAGTTTGAGATTCGCGGACGATATCTGGTCTGGCAATGCGGCGTGAATAGAGCACGGTTGTCGTCAGGTCAGCGTGATTGAGATGGCGCTGAAGAGCCCTGAACCTACCTCCAAAACTATAGTAGTTAACCCACAGTGTCGGGAAAAAGCGCCGGAAATGTCGCGGAATGATTTTTATATTGCCCAGAACGCCGCTACGCACATGCCTCTTACCGAAATCTGCCATCCGATTGCGAAGAGACGTTTGGTCGCTAATCGAATCTCGAAGTCGGTTATCACGAAGAAAGAGTTTTTTTGAACCAGTTTCTTGCCGGGCCTTTGCACCAAGGCGGATGACAAGTTGAATCGCTTTCACAACCACATCAGGGCAGGCATGGCGTGTTTCACTTCCAATCAGATCGTTGCGGTCCTTGAAAACTCTCGATTTAAGATACCAGCCGTCTACCCCCTGTTCTAGGCAATCAACATCAAGATCAAGGACTTGGCCCGTCCGCTCAGCCTGCCACGCGAATATTATGATTGAGACTGATGTCCACAGGTCGGTGATAGCGGCTTCAAGACTATGAGATGAATGCCGCGATGCCCCTATTGTCGTGATGGGCCAAGGAGACGCGCTGCCAGTAAGCTTTCCACTGTATGGGAGCCCAATCTTTCGACCAGCATCCCGCGTTCTTACCGGAGTTTTTTTTACCTTTTGCCGACTTGATTTCGCGATCTTGGATAACCTTTGGACGAAAGTATGTTTTTCCGTCACTGTCCCTTCTCGAACACGGAGAGTTTCTAGTATCAAGCTTTTAAAACGGGGGTGATAAATATAGGTTACGTTGACGCCAACATAGAGCGCAATTCTAGAGTACGCTGGCCCATCGACGGGCAGAAGCTGGCTAACCTCCTTGAGGACCTCTCCGGCCATCAATTCGGCCAAAAGAGCTATCCGCTCCCCAGGGCTCACCCTTGATGAGGTAGGCGGAGAAAGTCCATCAGCAAGCTCCTGCAGTTGTATCAGTTCGTCCGAGTAGTCAAAGACATACTGCAAGGCAGCATCGGTGTAAGCAAAGACTGCCTCTTCATCGATATCGTCCGTCTGCTGTTGATCACTGCCCCTTCGCTTACCATCAGTTAGCGCCGCTTCGAAGTCGTCATACAGAGAATACTGAAAGCCGTCATTGAGCACATACTCGCCATTCTCTAAAGGAAAGCGGTACAGTTCGAATAACTCATGGATAACTCCGAGAAGCGTGGATAGGTATGCTTTAGTGAGCCGTGTGTTTTTTTGTTCCTCGAAGCTTTGTGCTAGTTCAACACGAACTGTTCCTGGACGCGCCCGAATTTTCTTTTCTTCACCGTGGGCTACAGTTATTCCGTTATCGATTGAATCGACTAACGTTTGAACAGCGGCGGCGCTAACCGTAGAGAAAGACGAACAGCCAATTGATATCAGCCAGTCTATTAGTTGGAAAACCACATTCATGCGCATCATTGCAGTCGCTCTGTCGAGGACGCGCGGGCGAAGGACGCGTAGGTAACAATAATATCGGCGGCACATCTCCAAGAGCGAAGCGCGTATGGGATCGCTAAGTTTTCCGTTGATCAATTGGCGATCCCATGAGAGCCGATTGGGCTTGTTTGGATGCTCCTTATGATCCCATACGGTCTCCTCGCGTCGGCTGATCACATCCGGCGGCAGTTCGATATGAACGAGTATTCTTTCACCGTGCAAATTAGCTAATGGAAGAGTGTGTGGCTTTTGCATCAGAGTACTGGCCCATAAAATATCGGCCGCTCAGCCAGAAGCTTCTTGGCATCTCTGATCACGGATGCCGCCATCGATTCGATAATTTGTGTGCAGACGGCTATCAGCGGAAGCCAAAACTCCTCGTAACGGGTTGTCCCCTTTATCGCTTTTCCATTCGCAACTATGTGTTCTTTGAAGGCAATAATTTCGGCCGCCACCTCGGCCGTTTCGACGATCAAAAACTTACTACCACACAAGATGCTTTCGAGTGCATCAACCTTGGCCTTGGCCTCTCCAGGGGTCCCGGTTAAATTATACCCTAAAAAGCCAGACGAAAACGCGGCCTGCCTAATGTGTGCCTCCCGCTCCGGAGAGATACCTAATTCGCGCAAAGATCGTCCCGTTCTCCGACCCAAAGCTATTGTAAGGGAATCTTGCACGGGACGAACCGCGCCGGCGTCGACAGTATCCGCAGCTAAGTTGTCAATGTACCTTGCGGTAATTCTAATGTCCTTTTGTCCCAGCAAATCAGCGACTTTAAATATGTCTCCCGACGTGAAAAACTCACCTATAGCGCCGGTTGGACGGAACTGCGACAATGTGAAGCCCAAGGCCGACAGTAACCCTGACCGGCTGCGAAACATTATCCATTGCTTGCTTATCCACTGTGGGTTCGCCGACTTGCCAACTGCCCGCCCGTCAAACGTGTCCCTGACCAGCACGAGTTGATCATCCTCACCCGGTAAGGCCTTGGCCTGCAGCGGCCTTGAAAGCACATCGATAACGCGTAACGCTTGGGCTGCAGTAATGTTTGCGTTACTACCGATACGCAAAGCGGATGCACAACCGCTGGGCAGATCATCACTCAAACGGCGATACTTTGCCCTGGCTTTGGTCCATCTTGCCTGATGTTCGCCAACGGTAATCTTTGAAAAATCTTTTCGTTTCATTGATAATGGAGAGGCTAGGTTCATTTTTGGCCTCTCAAGCAGGATGAGTGTCAGCAGCGAAGTAAGAGACTCATATTCAAGATGAAAGCGCCCCTTGAGCGAATTTGAGTGATAGTGATATGCACATTTAACAAAATGGGGGTCGTCATTTTTTCCAGGCATGACACCGTCAAATTTTCGGTCAACATATACAAGTAAATTCGATAGAGATTTAAGTTCATCCCTCCATCCCCGTTTTCTCTTCAATTCTCCATTAACAGTATACTCATATTTTTCACAGTATTTTATGAAATCGAACGATTTATTATCAATAATTAACTTTTTTGATTCTTGAAATATGCCCCACCATTTTCTGATTTCTTTTTGCGCATAATGTCGCACCACGCGCAAGATAATTGAGCTCCTCTTTTTTACTGTCGTTGGGCTCGCGAGGTCATTCAAGAGCAACAATTCGGCCCACGCAGCACGGTCAATCTCATCCCATGACTTTAAAAGCGCATCTTGAACGCTGGTTGCATTGACGCTCGATACAGCGGGGCGGGGGGTGCCTCGCGCGCATGGTACTGGGCTTGGCCATCTGAACTTCGGCACCATGTGCCGCTTTTGGAGATGGTTGAAAAACATTCGATTGCTCGACAAATAACCATTAGCGGTGATGTCAGAGAGTGCAGCGTCACTTTTAAGATCATAAAACCAGACTGCAGCAAATTGCCTCCATCGGCCTGATGTAACGGATTGCAGTTCTGTATTTTCACCCTGAAGTTCGCCTACAAACGAAACAAGGAAAGAGCGTAAGGCTATCAAATGGCTGTCCGCAGTTGCCTTCTGATATACTTTCGCAAATTCTAGGAACTCACGAGCGATGACGCGGCCAAAGTCGCCGGTCCCCTTCAAGATCGCGAGGTTAAAATGAACCGGGCGACCTGGACGACTATGAGTTGGTGAGTGAACGCGGAGCGGAAACCTACTCCCCGTATTGAGGGAAGTGGGCATCTCGGTTACGAAAAGGTCAATTGGGGATGAGCGTCTTCGCACCATCACCTTCTCCCTATCCGACCACGCGAAATCATTCGGAGTTTTGTTTCATCCAAAGCCCTCAAGCGCTCAAGGACCACGTCATCCCTAAGCTTATCCACATGCCCCTGCTTCACCAAGACCGACTTTCGCCTTCGTTGTCCTAAGTGGAGATAGCGGGTTATTGTAGAAAGACTCATCCCAGCATTTGTCATCACGTCCAGCATCGCGTGCAAAGGGTCGATGCCATTCTCCAACAGTGATGTCATTGTATCGGTGACGCAGCGATGCCGGTGAACGTGTGGATGGACGCGCAACATATCGCCTATTTCAATGGAGCCGCCCCCTTCATTACGAGCTGTCGTTATAGCTTTCTTGCGCGCCACACAGTATTGGTTGGTTATAGTCTGAGGATGAAGCTGTTTTCCATTGCGGCTCGACACGAATATAGCACGCTCACCCATCGCAGGTCGGAGCGCCGGTCTATCATCGTCAATGAAATCTCTGATCCTTTCCACTAGGCTCAAAGAAAAATTGACGACACGCACCCTTCCTGTCTTCCCGCCGATCACTTTTATTGGAACAGGTTTAGGAATGCCGGAAGATTTCGCAGCAGCGCGTAATGCCTCAACTTTAGCTGTAGGTGGGATCGCCTGTATAGGCAAAGTCACAGCTTCCCAACGCCTCAAGCCTTCGTCCATAACCAAGGAAATTAATGTGTTGCGTCTGCGGATTACTGGGTCTGCAAACATTTCTTCGCGTGCAGCCAGAACCGCGTCAAATGCAGTCTCGTCGGGTATAACCACCTCATCGGGCTCGATTTTATCCGAAACTAGCCTGTGAACCGGAAAGGGGTCGCACTCTTCTAGCTCGATATTGTAGCGCCGTTGACTATCGCGAACTCCAATTAGACCTTGGACCAAGCCTCTTTTCTCGCAATATAACAGATACTGGAGAAAGACAGATAGGTTGGCATTCCAGACCTCGTTCGTTACTCCTCTGCATCCGGTAGCTTTGTTCTGGGAAAGCTTAGGACCCGTAAAATGGCTCTTAAGGCGTTCGAGAAATTGATCTGAGAGCGACTTTAGTGCGACACCATCTCCATCATTGGAGTTGGCCACCACGAATAGCACATCCACTAATTGTCGACCGGTTTGGTGAATCGCCTCCGCAGAGTTTGTACGACTTGCTTTTCTCTTCACCCTTAGAAAGTCAGTAGGCCCCACCATCATCCGTCCGTACCTATCGACTATGATCGGTTGATACGGCGCGAACGGCGGTACATCTGTTCTCACGATCTTTACCTTCGGACCATCATAAATCGGCTTGGCCCCTCTTAGTTCACCCGTACCTGCCCTCGCCGCATATTCCATTAGCTCTTCGCCTTCCGGAAAATTTTCGAGAAAGTTCGGCTTAACACTAAGCTTGCACAGTACAGTAAAGCAAGAACAATTATCCATTTACTCTTATTTATATCGCAGTAAATCAATATTAAATTCTGATTTTAGCATCAAAAAATAATATTAGGCATATTCAATGTTTTTTTATCTTTAAAATATTACGATATGGAAATAATAAAATTATAATATTAAAAATGATTCATTATATATTGCACGATTAAGGCATTATAAAAAAATAATCAGGAATTTTCATCGGATTATCCGCCACAACCACCGCCGGAAATTTCTTTTTGAAAAGGTGCCACAACCAACAATACCAGCGAGCGATGCAAGCTCCTTCCGCCACTTTCAAAGCCCACCCTGCGCTTCGCTACGGTTGGGTCCGAAACGCTGCTTCGCAGCAGCGGACGGGCTACCGCCCGACTCTATCCTTTAATTGAGGGTAAGCCATCCGGCCGTTTAGTGAGAAGCATAGTCCGAATGGCTTGCCCTCAATTATTGAAACGGTGTCCGTCTAGTCGACGGACGCTTATTTTGCTAGAGCATCAGCGGTAAGCAACTTCTCCGTAGTTTGAAAATGACGATATCAAGGAAGTTTACGCGGAATTGAAGGGCTCGGGGTTTGACAGCAAGGTCGTGAGGACCATTATTCGTCTGCGTAAAAAAGAAGACCATGAACGTCAGGAAGAAGAAGCCATGCTGCAGCTTTATATGGATGCGCTTGGCATGAGCTGATTTCGGCTCTTCCCGGAGCCTTCCTTCTTCCCGAAATCGAAACCCGACGGATCGTCCGCGATTCGTATTCAGAGGAAGGGGATAAGGTCTATGGAGTTCAGGAAGCTCGGACGTACCGAACTCAATGTTTCGCCACTTTGCTTCGGTGGCAATGTATTTGGATGGACGGTCGATGAAGCGACATCTTTTTCGCTTCTCGACCGTTTTGTCGATGCCGGATTCAATTTCATCGACACAGCGGATGCTTATTCCGCCTGGGCGCCCGGAAATGTGGGCGGCGAATCCGAAACCATTATCGGCAACTGGCTGAAATCTCGCGGCCTGCGCGACAAAGTCGTCATTGCCACCAAGGTCGGCTCCGAAATGGGGCCTGACGAAAAAGGTCTTTCCCCGGCCTATATCCGCAAAGCGGTCGATGCCTCCCTCAAACGGCTGCAGACGGATTATATCGATCTCTATCAATCGCACTGGGACGATCCCGAAACACCGTTCGAAGATGTGCTCGGCACCTATAAAGAGCTGATCGACGCAGGCAAAGTGCGCGCCATCGGTGCGTCCAATCTCACGCCTGAGCGACTGACTGAAGCGCTTGATGTCGCCCGGACCAACAATCTGCCGCGCTATGAAAGCCTGCAGCCGCTTTATAATCTGTATGATCGAGCAGATTTCGAGAATGGGCTGGAGAAAATCTGCCACGAAAACGAGCTTGGCGTTATTTCCTATTATTCGCTCGCAGCAGGGTTCCTGACCGGGAAATATCGTTCTGCTGACGATCTCGGACAAAGCGCACGCGGCAAATCGGTCGAAAAATATCTGACGGATCGTGGTTCGCGGATCATAGCGGCACTCGATGACGTAGCACGAAATCTCGATGTCACGCTTGCGCAGGTTGCAATCGCATGGCTCATCGCGCAGCCATCAGTCACAGCCCCTATCGCCAGCGCCACACGCTCGGCTCAGCTCGGTGAGCTGATTAGCGCAGCCGAACTGAAACTCAGCGACAATGAAATCGCCTTGCTGAACAAGGCGAGCAGTTAAGTTCGAAGATTATGTCGAAGGGTAGCCCTACCCTTCGATTTCCTCTCGCAGCATTTCCAGCTCCAGCCATTCTTCTTCAATGGCCGCATTTTCGGAGCGCTTCTTCTCAAGAAGATCGGCAGTCTTGGCAAAAAGCGCCGGGTCCTTGGCATAAAGCTGCGGATCGGCGAGCTTGCCTTCCAGCACTACGATTTCCTTCGAGAGAGCGTCCATCTTGCCGGGCAGCGTTTCGAGCGCGAATTTCTGCTTGTAGGAGAGCTTGCGCTTTTCCTCACGCTTGGGCTGTGGCGCGTCCTCTTCCGACTTCTCGTCACTGCGGACGCCTGAGACCTTGACCGAGCGGCGGCTCAAGGCCTGCTCCTTGCGCTGCGCCATCATGTCGGCATAGCCGCCTGCATATTCGAGCCAGCGCCCGTCACCTTCCGGCGCAATCACCGACGTAACCGTGCGATCCAGAAAATCACGGTCGTGGCTGACCAGAATGACTGTGCCGGGAAAACCTGCGACCAGTTCCTGCAGCAGATCGAGCGTTTCCATATCAAGATCGTTGGTAGGCTCATCGAGGATAAGCAGGTTGGCGGGCCGCGCCAAAACACGGGCCAGCATCAATCGCGCACGTTCACCACCGGAAAGCTCCCGAATGGGGGTACGCGCCTGCTCAGGCTGGAACAGAAAGTCCTTCATATAGGATACGACATGCCGCTGCTCGCCGTTGACGACAAGGCTTTCGCCGCGCCCATCCGTCAGATAATGCGCCAATGTCTCATCCAGATTGAGACTTTCGCGCTTCTGGTCGAGTTCGGCCATTTCGAGATTGACGCCAAGCCGCAATGTTCCGGAATCCGGCGCAAGCTTGCCAGTCAGAAGCGACAGAAGCGTGGTCTTTCCGGCACCGTTGGGTCCAACGAGACCGATACGGTCACCGCGCTGCACACGGATCGAAAAATCCTTGACCAGAACACGCTCGCCATAGGCCTTGCTCAACCCCTTGGCTTCGATCACCAGCTTGCCGGATTCCTTGGTATCGCTTGCCGCCAGTACCGCCGTCCCTTGTGCCTTGCGATGATTGCGAAAATCGGCACGCATGGAATGCAGTTCGCCGAGACGGCGCATATTACGCTTGCGCCGGGCGGTGACCCCGTAGCGCAGCCAGTGCTCCTCGCGCGCGATCTGCCGCCCCAGCTTGTGATGGTCGCGCTCTTCCTCTTCCAGCACCTTGTCGCGCCATTCCTCGAAATGGCCAAAGCCCTGCTCCAGACGACGCGTAAGACCGCGATCCAGCCAGACCGTCGCCCGGCTGACATTTTCCAGAAAGCGGCGGTCATGCGAGATCAGCACAATCGCCGAGCGAATCTGGCGCAGTTCGCTTTCCAGCCATTCGATGGTGGTCAGATCCAGATGGTTGGTTGGTTCATCCAGCAGCAGAACGTCGGGCTGCGGCGCGATCACTCGCGCCAGAGCGGCACGGCGTGCCTCGCCGCCGGACAGATGATCCGGCTTTTCGTCGCCAGTTAGTCCGAGATGCTCGAGAAGATAAGTGACACGATGCGGGTCATCGGCAGGCCCCAGCCCCGCTTCCACATAGGCGCGAACATTGGCAAAGCCATCCATATCCGGCACCTGCGGGAGATAGCGGACAGTTGCACCCGGATGTTTGAAAACCTCACCCGACGTCGCTTCCACCATACCGGCGGCGATCTTGAGCAGCGTGGATTTACCCGAACCATTGCGTCCGACCAGCGCGATGCGATCGCCTTCGCTTACCGAAAGGCTGGCATCTTCCAGAAGCGGCGTGCCTCCGAAGGTTAGCTTGATCTCGTCGAGGCGAAGGAGCGGTGGTGCCATGGTTCTCTTCGATAAACAGGGTTAAAAATTCCGCCCTGCTTGTCCGCGACAAAAGCCGTTCTGTCAAATGGTACGGCACGAAAAGACCCGTGAAAAACAAACAGGCCGGGTTTCCCCGACCTGTCAGCAAACTTATTTATCCAGCTATTGCTGGCCCAGTCAGCACTGGCCCAGTGTTACTGGCAAGGCGCTTCGTAGACGCGGCCATAAGGATCGCGGTAACGGCAGTACTGCGTTCCGTTGCGCGTCTGGGCTGCACCAAGGAGCGTACCGGCAACGCCGCCGATAGCAGCACCGGCAAGAGCGCCACGGCCATTGCCGCCAATTGCACCACCGGCGAGTGCGCCGAGTGCTGCGCCACCAACGCCGTACCCGGCCGTGCGCTGTTCATTCGTCGTGCATGCAGCCGTCGAGAACGCGAGCACGCCAGCAACAGCAATCATCGTAAGACGTGACTTCATTGAAACATCTCCTACAAGAGTTGAACTAATCACCGACTTTGCGTCCCCAATTTCGGCGTAAAGCAGATGACACCCGCTTGGCCCATTTACAATACGTTTCGCCTGCCAGCGTCAAGCTCTTTCGATTGATAAGGTTATCGGCCCCGGAGCGGTGTTTCCTCCATCGCCAAGTTGGCGATAAGTATCGCTAATCCAGAACTCGCAGTAACGCGAAGTGTTCCACGAACTACATTGGAAACTGTCCATGAAGAGCCGAATGGCAGTGTCACATTATCTAACGGCCACTCCGCATTCGTGATCGAAAGGCCTTCGATAGTGCTGAAATTAATCACACTGAACGGCGTCCCGTCCGGAAAATCATAAACATAATCTCCGGGCGGCAAAGGCCAGGCCTCCTCGGAACCGCTGGACAACAGCACGTTCCGCCCTTTTGCAGCCTGCGCTGTTGCCATGGTCAGATGCAGAAGCGTGTGATCGGTGCGCTGACCGCCGAAGGCTCCGCAAAGGATCACCCGATCCGCACCCCGCATATAGGCCTCCTCGAAGGCCAGTTCCCCGTCCGTCATGTCCTTGGCAGCAGGGAACCTCTTTTGCGGCACGTGTCCATATTGCACGCGAAGCTCAGCAGAAGCCGAATCGAAATCGCCAAGCCAAAGTTCCGGTTCGACACCAAGAGCAGCAGCGTGCCTGATCCCGCTATCGGCAGCGAGAATACGCGCACCTGCAATTTGGCGTTTCAGGCGATCGGTCACGACCAGATCACCGCCGAGAAGAATGACGAATGTGCTCATAAGCCGCTCATAACACGGGCAAATCCATGCCGGAAGCCTGCATTCGCCGCCATTGCGCTCCCTTGCCCTTCCCGTTGCGAAAGATTATTGTCGCAACCGCTCTAACGGGGTGCCGTCTGCTTTCGCGGATGGCTGAGAGGTCGCATTCCCGGCCAACCCGCTGAACCTGATCCGGTTTGCACCGGCGGAGGGATTAGATGCTCCATAAACGGCGCTCAATCCTCTTGTTGTAAAAGAAAGGAAGTGCCGTGATGCGGCTTTTATCTTTGCTGGCCTTTTCATTCTCCACAGCCCTCGCTTTCACGCCTTCTGCGCAGGCGAAGGACAAGCTCACTGTTTATACCTATGACAGTTTCGTTTCCGAATGGGGTCCGGGCCCGAAGATCAAGGAAAACTTCGAGAAGGAATGCGATTGCGAAGTGGACTGGATCGCTTCGGCCGACGGTGTCGCGCTGCTCAACCGCCTGAAGCTTGAAGGTGGCAATACCAAAGCCGATATCGTCCTCGGTCTCGATACCAATCTGACGACCGAAGCACGCGCCACCGGCTTTTTTGCTCCAAGCGGCATCGACCAAAGCAATGTGAGCATTCCGGGCGGGTTCAAGGACAATATCTTCGTTCCCTATGATTATGGCTACTTCGCCGTGGTTTACGATTCGGAAAAATTGCCCAATCCGCCCAAGAGCCTGAAAGAACTGGTGGAAGGCGATGCTTCCCAGAAGATCGTGCTGCAAGACCCGCGCACGTCGACGCCAGGGCTGGGCATGTTGCTCTGGATGAAATCGGTTTATGGCGACGAAGCGGAAGCGGCCTGGCAGAAACTGCAGAAGCGTGTTCTCACCGTCACACCCGGCTGGTCGGAAGCCTATGGTCTTTTCACCAAGGGTGAAGCGCCGATGGTGCTGTCCTATACAACGTCTCCCGCCTATCACATGATTGCGGAAAAGACGGAGCGCTATAAGGCTCTGGCCTATCCGGAAGGTAATTATCTCCAGATCGAGCTGGCCGCCCAGACCACCACTGGTGCGAAAAATCCACTGGCACAAAAGTTCCTGGCTTTCATGACCAGCCCCGGCTTTCAGGATGTTATTCCTGAAACCAACTGGATGTATCCAGCGAGCAAGACATCCACCCCGCTTCCAGCCGCTTTCGACGCGATGCCGAAGCCGGAAAAGACTCTTCTCCTGCCTTCCGACGAAGTAGCCAAGAACCGGAAGTCATGGGTCGATGAATGGCTGGCGGCGACCAGTAAATGACGACATTCCCGGCACAGCACCGCTCGAAAGACGCACCCGCCGCCAGACCGGCTGCGGGCGTACTGGCGCTTGTCTTTCTGGTCGTGCTTGCCGGTGGTGCGCTTGTCGCACTGGCATTCGAAGCGGGCCGCGGTGGTTTTGACGCCGCGGTTAATTTCGACACCTATCTGTGGCGGGTTGCGCGCTTCACGATCCTGCAGGCGATCGCTTCAAGCCTGCTTTCCGTGCTGTTTGCGGTTCCGGTCGCCCGTGCACTTTATGCCGAAGCGAGCTTTGCGGGGCGCGGGCTTATTCTGCGCCTGTTTGCCCTGCCGCTTGCTCTGCCTGCACTCGTCGCAGTGCTCGGCGTCACCAGTATCTATGGTCGCAACGGGTTCATTGCGCATCTGTCAGAAGCCGCAGGACATCCGTTCCAACCGGACATTTACGGTATTACGGGCATATTGATCGCCCATGTTTTCTTCAACATGCCGCTCGCTGTCCGTCTCATTCTTGCAGGCTACGACTCGATACCAACCGATTACTGGAAACTATCCGCGCAGCTTGGCATGGGCAATGGAGCGCGCTTCCGGCTCATCGAATGGCCCGTAATCCGGCGCAATCTGCCGGGCATGATCGGCCTCCTGTTCATGCTCTGCGTGACGAGTTTCACAACTGTGCTGACGCTGGGCGGCGGCCCGCGTGCCACCACGCTGGAAGTCGCAATCTATCAAAGCTTGCATTTCGATTTTGATCCGGGTCGCGCGGTCGCCCTCACCTTCACGCAGCTTGCATTGACGTTGCTGGTCCTTCTGGCCCTGCGGATGACCGGTAGTCCGTCTGAAGAAGGCTTCACCCACGCGGCGACACCGCGACGCTACGGCAAGATGTCAACAGCTGAACGTGTTACGAACGTCATCGTCATCGGCATAGGTTTCCTCTATGTCGCACTGCCGATTGCCGGCGTTGTCATCTCCGGCCTCGCCGCAGATCTTGCGCGACTTCTGACCGAGAGAACAGTCTGGCGCGCCATTGGCACCAGTCTGGCCCTCGGTTTTTCTGCGGCATTGCTCTCGGTCATCCTGTCACTTGCGCTTGTGTCGGCACGTGAAGCGATGAAAAAAAGCAAGGTCGCCAGTATTTTCGATACGGGTGCCAGCCTGATCCTCGTCATGCCGCCTATCGTCATCGGTGCCGGCTGGTTCATCCTGCTTCGTCATTTCACCGATCCGTTCGCGATGGCACCGTTTATGGTCGTCAGCGTCAATGCGGCCATGGCCATGCCCTTTGCCGTGCGTCTTCTACGCCCCGCGTGGGATACGGCAGCAAGCCGCCACAACCGGCTTTGCGCACAGTTGGGCATTCGCGGCATCAGCCGTTTCCAGCTCATCGACTGGCCTTCGATCCGCAAACCTTTCGGCATGGCCTTCGCCTTTGCCATGGCACTTTCCCTTGGCGATCTCGGCACGATTGCCCTGTTTGGCAGTGACGCGCTTTTGACGCTGCCCTATCTCCTCTTGCAGCGCATGGGCAGCTATCGCACATTCGACGCGGCAGGTCTGGCGCTTATTCTCGGGCTGCTTTGCCTCGTATTGATGATGATCGCGGATCGCGCATCCCGAAAGGAAACGCCTTCTCTATGAATGCCCGGATGGATGCCTCGATGAACGCCCCAATAAACGTCCTCGCCGAAATTCGCCTTGATAACGTTCGTTTCAGCTATGGTGAAACCGCCATGCATTTCGATGCGACGATAGAGGGCGGTGTTATTGCTGCAATTGTCGGACCAAGCGGTTCGGGCAAGTCGACACTTCTTAACCTGATTGCCGGTTTCGAATTTCCGCAATCCGGTCGCATCTTCATCGGCGATAAAGACGTCAGTGAACTTTCGCCAGCGGACCGGCCTGTTTCGATGGTGTTTCAGGAAAACAACCTGTTTGCCCATCTGACCGTCGAACAGAATGTCAGCCTCGGACGCTCGCCGAACCTGAAGCTCTCCGCGCAAGACCACGCCGATATTGCGGAGGCTTTGTCGCGTGTCGGGCTCGCAGGCAAAGAACAGCGCAAGCCGGAAGCGCTTTCCGGTGGCGAACGCCAGCGCGTGGCGATTGCCCGGGCTCTTATACGCCAGCGCCCGGTTCTGCTCCTTGACGAAGCCTTTGCCTCGCTTGGCCCAGCGCTACGACACCAGATGCTGGATCTTGTCAGGGAGCTTCAACTTGAAACCCGTATGATGGTGCTGATGGTGACCCATACGCCTGAAGATGCGCTCTATCTCGACGCGGTGTTGCTTTTTCTCGACAGTGGCCGGATTTCCGCAATAGGCCCCGCCACTGAACTACTCTCTCCGACTGGACCGGAAGCATTGCGGCACTATATCGGCGAAAAGCAGAATTCGGCGCTAAACCTCAAATAGAGTTACGGTTGCGGACATATTTTGTTCGCAATCTGCCGGAAGAACCGGCTACAGCTTTCTTATAGTGCCCATGTACGGCTTGTACGCTTTCTGGTCTGTGGCTAGATTTGGCCCCGGATCAAGCAATCTGATTCAGAAGCGAGGATAAAATACTGTTCCGTCAATCGACCCGTTCCCGGGCCTTCCTGTGTCTACCCATCTCCCTGCCAGAATGGACGCAGCACAATTGGCGGAAACCAGCCATCGGTCTTGGCTTGCTTGCGGTCGCCCTGATTTCAGGTTGCCAGTCGATCAATTCCAGCAAGGATCTTGGACTGCAGCCTTCCGACAATCCCGTGACGGTCGACAATGTGACGCGCAATGACCGGCTGGCGCAGCTCGGTGCGCAACAACATCCGCGCATTCTCGCGACCTATGGCGGCGAGTACAAGGACCAGAGGCTTGAACGTATGGTGGCCAAGATCGTCGGCAAGCTGACGACGGTTACCGACAAGCCGGACCAGACCTATCGCATCACCATTCTCGATAGTCCCAATATCAATGCCTTCGCATTGCCGGGCGGCTATCTCTACGTTACGCGCGGCCTGCTTGCACTCGCCAACGACTCTTCCGAAGTCGCCGCCGTGATTGCCCACGAAATGGGCCATGTCATCGCCAATCACGGCATTCTGCGCCAGGAGAAGGAAGCCGAAACGGCCATCGCCGGACGTGTCGCCAGCGAAGTGTTACACAATGAATCTGCCAGCCGCGAGGAAGCCCTGCGCGGCAAGCTTCGGCTTGCGCAGTTCTCGCGCAATCAGGAATTGCAGGCGGATGCCATCGGCATCAAGATGATCGGCGAAGCCGGTTACGATCCGTTCGCTTCGGCGCGTTTCCTGCAATCTATGGAAGCCTATCAGGGCTTTCGTTCGGTTTCGGGCGCGACCGATGCCAGCCTCGACTTTCTTGCAAGCCATCCGGCAACGCCGCAGCGCATCCAGCTTGCGCTTGGTCATGCACGCCGCATCGGCGCACCCGGCGTCGGCACAACCGATCGCGATTCCTTCCTCAACGGAATTGACGGCCTTCTCTACGGCGACTCGCCCAATGAAGGTTATGTCCGCGAACAGACCTTCATCCATCCGAAGCTCGGTGTCACTTTCCGCGCACCAGATGGCTTCACCATCGACAATTCGGCCAATGCGGTCATGGCAAGCGGCCCCGGCGAAGTTGCCATTCGTTTCGATGGCGCATCTCTTCCGGCGGGATCAAACCTTGCCGACTATATCCGCTCGGGCTGGGTAACCGGTCTCGACGACAGTTCGATCCAGACCACCACCATCAACGGGTTGCCCGCCGCGACTGCGCGCGCCAGCGCCGACCGGTGGCAGTTCGACATTGTGGTCATCGGTGCAAACAACAAGGTCTATCGCTTCCTGACAGCAGCACCGAAAGGCAGCAACGCCCTTCTGCCTGCTTCGCAGACGGTCACGCAATCCTTCCGCTTGCTGTCGCCTGCCGAACAGAACGCCATCAAGCCGCTGCGCATCCGCGTCGTGACGGTGAAGCCGGGCGACACGCTGGCCAGCCTGTCGGCACGCATGCAGGGCACCACCCGCAAATTGGAACTGTTCCGCCTTCTCAATGCCATGTCGGCAGGGGCGACGGTTTCGGTCGGTGACCGCGTGAAGCTGATCAGCGAGTAGGTCGTGATGACGGAAACATGCATCCACTCTGTCCTTGCCGGAAAAATCGCTCCTCTCGGACCGCGTAGCGTTCCAAGCGGCATCGACAAACAGCCAGTTACTGGCAAAGTCCGCGTGACTTTCGAGGGGCTGGACTGCGATGCGCAGGGCGACCGGAAAGTGCATGGTGGACCGGAAAAAGCGCTCCATCATTATCCGCACGATCATTATGCGGTCTGGCGCGAAGAGATCGGCGAAAACCCGCGTCTGAGCGCGCGTGGTGCTTTCGGCGAAAACATCTCCACATCGGGTCTGAACGAGCACAATGTCGCCGTAGGCGACAGGTTCCGGCTCGGCAGTGCACTTGTCGAGGTTTCACAGGGCCGCCAGCCCTGCTGGAAACTGAACGAACGCTTTGCAACCGCCGACATGGCCGTGCGCGTGCAGAAGACGGGGCGGACAGGCTGGTATTATCGTGTTCTGGAAGAAGGCAATGTTGAAGCTGGCGATTCGATGATCCTCGCCGACCGCCTTTCACCAAACTGGACACTGCATCGTGTCTGGCACCTGCTTTATGTCGACACGTTGAACTATGACGAACTGTCCGTGATGGCGGAGCTTTCGCACCTCGCCGACAGCTGGAAACGCTATGCCGTGCGCCGCCTCGAAAATCGCAAGGTCGAGGACTGGTCGTCACGGCTTGAAGGCAAGGCCACCGAACCACAAAAGTAAGGAGCCGTTCGGCCCCTCTACTTGTGTTGCGCTGATTGTAACAGCTTACGCCTGATAGGCTGCCAGTTCGTGCTGGCTCAACAAGGCAATCTTCAGCTTCTCCATCGCACGGCTTTCGATCTGTCGCACCCGCTCCTTGGAAATACCAAGCTTTTCGCCCAGCGCTTCGAGCGTCACGCCGTCATCATCAAGGCGACGCTCGCGAATAATGTGCAATTCGCGCTCGTTCAACGTATCGAGAGCAACATTGAGCCATTGATTGCGACGTTCCATATCGATGGAACTTTCGGCGATCTCATCCTGCAAGGGATGGTCGTCAACCAGAAAATCCATGCGACGCACTGCACCCGATTCCTCGTTGTTCACTGGTGCCGACAAGGAGCTATCCGGCCCCGAAAGACGGCTGTCCATGATCTCGACATCGCTTGTCGAAACGCCCAGCTGATCGGAAATTTCGCGATACATCTCGGCCTTGGTCATATTGTCGTCGGACTGAGCCAATTTTGAACGAAGCCGCCGCAGATTGAAGAACAGCGCCTTTTGCGCCGAACTTGTTCCGCCGCGCACGATGGACCAGTTACGCAGGATATAATCCTGCATAGACGCACGAATCCACCACGATGCATAGGTCGAGAAGCGCACTTCCCGTTCGGGGTCAAAACGGGCAGCAGCTTCAAGAAGGCCGACATAGCCTTCCTGGATGAGATCGTTCATCGGCAGTTTGAACTTGCGGAAGCGCCCGGCCATGGAAATGACCAGTCGCATATGTGCGGATGTTATGCGGTGAAGTGCGTCCTGATCTTTCAGTTCCTTCCAGCGAATGGCGAGGGCTCGTTCCTCTTCGCGCTCAAGATAGGGAGCCGACATTGCGCTGCGGATCATTGACTGAGAAGAGGCTGCTGTCGCTGGGAGGCTACGCGCAACCATAGGTATGCGATTGGCTGGAACTGCGGAAGAACTGCTCATGGATGACTGCTTCATCTGGTTCTCCTGTTCTGAACTCACGCCCATCGGGCGTTCAGTGGAAGGATATGCCAGTCCCACAAAGACTCATTGGACAAACTTGCGAATTCGCCCAAAACTCCCCGCTAGGCCTATTCTTTGGCCAAAGTAGTTACGCCGCAAAACAAACCCGTTTACGAACTGGTGTCTGGGAGAACGCGTCAGCTGCGATCAGGTTCCCACCAAGCAAGGATAAATCTCTGACAATGCAGGAAGATGACTAGGAAGGTTAATGACTGGCTGCAAAATTCAATAGAATTTTAACTAAGTGGCCCACTCAAAGAGCGGGCCACTTGTCAGATCTCATTTAGATCTGCGTCAATCCTCCGTCGACGACAAGGTCTGTTCCCGTCGAGAAGCTGCTTTCGTCCGATGCAAGGAAAAGGGCTGCAGATGCCAGCTCTTCCGGGCGTCCCAGACGTCCCAGCGGCACATAAGCGGCACTGTTCGTGCGATACGCCGCTGCTTCCTCCGGTGTTGTGACCTGCGACTCAATAATGGGAGTGTCTATCGGCCCAGGGCTTAGCGTGTTCACCCTTATCTTGTTTGCAAGTAGTTCCGCCGCCGCCGAACGCGCGAGAGATCGCACCGCCGCCTTCGTAGCATTATAGACGCTGTAGCCCGGCGTTCCCTTGCTTGTCATACATGTAGAAAGAAGAATGATCGAACCGCCGTCACGCATCACGGGAAGAGCTCCCTGGACGGTGAAGTATGTACCTTTCACATTGATATCGAACATCTTGTCGAAGTGATCTTCCGAAGCATCGCGGATCGAACTCAATTCCACAACGCCGGCATTGGCGACAAGAATATCGAGACCACCCTCCTCGTTCTGGACTGTTTCAAATAGCCGATCCAAGCTACCCAGATCGGATATGTCGGCCTGAATTGCCGTAGCACCTCGTCCCAGCTTATTTACGGCGGCTTCAAGTTCCGCCTTGCGACGACCAGCAATATAGACAGTCGCGCCTTCCTTGATAAAGCGCTGTGCGATGGCAAATCCAATACCGCTGGAACCACCTGTGACAACGGCGACTTTGGAAACGAGCTTACCCATGAAATCCTCGCTTGGGTTCGTTGAACGACAGGGAGCCGCAGGTCCATGCGCGATATTGCGCATACCCTGCCTGACAGCTAGATATGACGAACCCGTGGAGGTTTAAACTGAAGATAAACGCACAACCCTCGTGAGAAAACGCACCATGGATCACTGGAATGAGGTTCGCATGTTTCTCGCGGTCGCTCAGGGCGGCACGGTTCGCGCTGCAGCAGATGCGTTGGACGTCAATCATGCCACGATCATACGTGGTATCAGTCGGCTGGAAGAAACACTGGAAACAAAACTGTTCGACAGGCTGGCATCCGGATACCGGCTTACGGATGCGGGAAGCGACATTGTTGAACTCGCAGGACAGATGGCGACAGCCTCATCCCAGATCGAGGCTCGGATTTTTGGGCGGGATCAGCGTGTCTCCGGGCCTCTGAGGTTCACGCTCCCGATTTCAATGGCGACTGACCTGCTGATGCCATCCCTCGCAGATTTCAAGGCCGCCTATCCAGACATTGGGCTGGAAATCGTGGGCTCGACGTCAATGATTAATCTCGTCAACCGCGAAGCTGATGTCGCTTTGCGTGTGGTCGTTGGCGGGAAGACGCCACCCGACAATTTATACGGAACAAGACTCTGCCAATTCCATATGGCATTCTACATTCATCGAAATCTGATGACACAACCGTCACCAGCTTCCGCAACCTGGTTGCTGGGACCAAACGAACATGTTCCATCAGATTGGGAGTCAGCGACCGGGATTAAAATGGCTGCAAATCCGGTCCGCTTTGCGGAGATAGGATCACAGTTTCAAGCAACGCGGGCTGGGATGGGCATCTCGTTTCTCCCATGCTTTCTTGGCGATAGCGAACCGAAACTCATCCGCGTACCCGGAACTGCCAGTTCCTGTGTAGGCGATATCTGGCTACTGACCCATAGCGATACCCGACAAACAAGGCGCGTCCGCCTGCTATGCGATCACGTGCGAAGGGCAATACAGGGATTTGTGGGGCTATTGAATGGCCAAACAATATCTTAGCAGGTCAGACACCGACATCCCCAGACATACAAGGGCAAACAACTCTTGAGCGCCGGTCCAACAGATCGAGCAAGTCGCCAGCCGCTCGACGCAATGCATTTTGAAGCAATCTGCTTTCCATCACGCGGAGAATGACGCAGGCGAACTCTTCTCAATCGAGAAAAAAAGCCCGGCTATAATGCCGGGCCTTTTTAAAAGAAAGAGAAGTAAAGCTGCTTATGCCGCTTCAACTTCATCGTCATCGAGGTCTGCTTCAGCGTCGGCTTTGCCGCGCTTCGGTCCCTTGGCGAGATTCGCTTCGATCAGACGAACAGCTTCGGTTTCCGAAAGCTTGTTCACGGCAGCGATTTCGCGCGCCATACGATCAAGGGCAGCTTCATAAAGCTGGCGTTCCGAATAAGACTGTTCCGGCTGGTTCTCAGCGCGGAAAAGATCGCGAACGACTTCCGAGATCGAGATCAGATCGCCGGAATTGATCTTTGCATCATATTCCTGGGCGCGGCGCGACCACATGGTACGCTTCACACGTGCGCGGCCCTGTACGACCTTGAGTGCACGTTCAACATAGTCGGTCTCCGACAGCTTGCGCATACCGATGGAAGCGGCCTTGGCAACCGGCACCTTCAGGCGCATCTTGTCTTTTTCGAAATCGATTACGAAAAGCTCGAGCTTGTGGCCTGCCACTTCCTGCTCTTCAATAGTGACGATCTGACCAACGCCATGAGCCGGATACACGATGGCCTCACCGGCCTTGAAACCGCCACGCGCTACTGGAGACTTTTTCTGCTGGGATGACATACGCTTCATTACTCCCTGTTGTGCCCGGCGCGACCCGCCGGTTGACACATGATGTTCGACCGCGCTCCGGAGAAATGAAGCACGGAAGTTGTTTGTCGGCTTGGAACTGAAAACGTATCTGACGGCAAATCTAGCCGACCGGGTGTACGGTGAGGGGGACGACGCCAAATCGCAATCATCTTCCCCGGTGCCATCAGCCCGGTACTAAAGATCAGCCCTTTCAGAGATTAACGCATAGCGCCACGAATTGACGTCCAGTCACCGAAATTATTGGAGCAACCTAACACAATTTCGCGAAAGAATCAACAAATTGCCAAATATGTCGTATCTGGCAATGCAACACGCCTAAAATATGAGCGTTTTCCCGTGATTTCATTCGTCTTTTGCCGATGCATTGCAGAAAAAGCAAGTGATAAATCCTGCATTCCTGTAATGTCGGACAACCTGGCAGTCTTGCCAGGCTGAACGTACACGTTCCTGGAGCGCAAAGTCTTCCGGAACGAAGACATACTTATACAATACCGTCCAGCTCGCAACAGCCTGCAAGCAGTACCCGCAATGCTGGCCGGGTATTAGTCACCGCTACCAGGCTCGGCGGAGAAATACTTCTCCAGTTTGCCAGCCACACCGTCCATTTCCTTGGCTTCCGGCAGGGCATCTTTCTTCGCGGTAATATTGGGCCATTTTGCCGCATATTCCGTATTCAATTCCAACCACTTGTCGAGGCCCGGCTCGGTGTCGGGGCTGATCGCCTCGGCAGGGCATTCCGGTTCACATACGCCACAGTCGATGCACTCGTCGGGATTGATGACGAGCATGTTTTCGCCTTCGTAGAAGCAATCGACCGGACAGACCTCGACGCAGTCCGTATATTTGCAGCGAATGCAATTATCGGTCACGACATACGTCATCGTCGAACTCCTGTTGCCGCCCGAATTCCAGAACAGGCGGCTTATCTATCCTACAGCTTTGCGCCGATACTCCGGCAAGCCGACAATCGGCTCGGGGCTTTGGAATATCTCGCCACGAAGTCACTGTGCACGGAAATGGTTGCTAGTGGATTGAATTTGACGTTTGATACCCGTCCGACATCAATCTCATTTCAAACGTCAAATTCGAAAAATCCACTAGATCCATGGGTTTATTAGTGGTCTTTTAGCTTCCGACATTTGCTCAACGTCTGTATCAGGGGAACGCAAATGTCGGAATCAGACCACTAGCCTCAGCCCATGCCCTTTTATGACAATGCGTGAGGTAACGATTTTATCCTGCCGTGACAAGGGTACAAACGCCGCAACGTCACGAAGTAACGCACATCTGAAACAGCATTTCGTTTGACGGCTTTTGCTTGGAAAACGCTTTCGCCAGAACGGTTTGATGCGCAATTTCCATCACCGCCGCAACGAGCCTGCGGCAACGCGTCCGTGTCAGCTTCCGCGTAAACGATCCGTTTCGCGACGTTCTTTCTTGGTCGGGCGCCCGGCTCCGCTTTCGCGCTGCGGCGCTACGGCCTCCGGCGATATCGTAGAAGTGGATGCAGGTGGAGGCGTAAGATCTTCATAAAGCAGTTGGGCTTCGGGCGCCGGACCACGACGCTCCCCCGGAGCGAGTATCTTGTAAACGAGGATGCGTCGGTCGAGGGTAATGGTCAGCACATCGCCAACCTTCACCTGATGAGCCGCCTGCTCGATCTTGTCACGGTTGACCCGGACCTTGCCGCCGACGGCGAGTTTCGCCGCCAGCGATCTTGATTTGACCACGCGCGCGAAGAACAGCCACTTGTCGATTCGCTGTCTTGCGCCCGCATCTACAGTCATTTTACTTCTTCATCTGTTCTTTCAGAGCCAGAAGCTTGGCGAAAGGCGAATCGGGATCGATACGTACAGGACGTTCCTGCTCGACGCGCTTGCCGCCCTGATGGCCGTGATCGCGCTTCGGCTGACGCTGATTGCCACCACGGAAGTCACCCTTGGAGCCTTCGCGCTTGCCTTCGCCGTCATGACGCTTTTGCTTGTCGAAGCGCTTGCCGCCGCGATCATTACGCGCCTGCTGGTCTGCACCACCTTCAGACTTGCGTGCTTCACCGCCCTGATCACGGTTCTGATGACCGCGATTCTGGTTGCCGCGATTTTGACGCTGACGGTTCTGGTCCTGATTACGGTTGCGGCCTTCGAAACGACCCTGACGCCACAGAAGAACAGGCTTTGGCTCTTCAGCCGCCGCTTCTGCGGTTTCACCTGCCGGTGCGGCTTCTGCAGCCACCGGAGCTTCTTCCGCTTTGGCTTCAGTTTCCGTTTCAGCGACAACAACCGGTGCAGGCACAGGTTCAGCCGCTGGCACGGCAGGTTTCTCAGCCGCTGCGACCGGCGAAGCGCCAATTTCCTTGACTGCAGCTTCAGCCGCAAAAGCATCCAGTTCGGCGAGCTTCGCCGTGACCGCAGCGGCTTCCATGGCCTCGTGACGATAGCCAAGGCTCTTCAGGATTTCTTCCATGTCGTCGGTTGTCGCACCGAGAATCGACATCATGGCAGGCGTGACGATGAAACGTCCGCCGTCATAAGCGCCATCCGGACGCGCACCGGAACCCGGACGCCAGGCAAGCGCCGGGCGAATGAGATCGGCAAGACGTTCCAGAATATCGATGCGCACAGCGCGACGGCCCAGCACACGATAGCCTGCCAGACGGTAGAACATCGGATCGAAAGCCGGATCGACGACGACCGAAGTGCGACCAGCGGCCAGCACGTTCACGACATCGCCATAACCGGCACGTTCGCGGCCATCGTTCTTCAGCGCCCAGAGCAGCGTGATGAGGCCAGCCGGAGCGGGCTTCAGCAGCATGGGCATGAAGACGTGATAGGCACCGAAACGCACGCCGAGACGACGGAGCGCCGCACGCGAATCCTGATCGAGTCCGCGCACTTCCTCTGCCACATCGCGGCGCGGGAGAATGCCGAGATTCTCGACGATCTGGAATGCAAGACCGCGGGTCATGCCGGTCAGAGCATCGGCGGCAGCCAGATCGGTGAGCGGCTTCAGAATGGTTTCGATATGATGAGCGACGAAACGTTCAATACGCGCGGCAACCTTGTCACGCGCCGCTCCGGTAAGCTGTTCGTCGGCCAGGATCACCGCGCGCGGCTTCAGCAGGTCATCGCCCGCAACCAGCGTTGCGACCGTTGCACCAACCCAGCGCATAACGCCGTCCGAGCCCAGCGCGAAATCGCCATTCGGCGCGGCAGCAAAGCGCTCCGCGCGACGTTCGAACTCGGCGGCCAGCGCCTTTTGTGCAGCCGACTTCACCGCCTTGGCGTCCGGCCCCTCGGCCTGAACGTCAGCGGTAAAACGGAATCCTTCCAGTTGCCCGACATTGTGGCCTTCGACAATCACGTCTCCGGCCGGGCTGATTTCTGCTTCAAGCATGGCATTCTCTCTCAGGCGCCTCATAAGCACGCTTGTCCTGCGGTCTACAAAGCGTTTCGTCAACCTTTCATGCAGCGCGTCGGACAATCTGTCCTCAATTTCGCGCGTCTTTTCCTGCCAGTGTGTCGGATCGGCAAGCCATCCCGGCCTGTGCGACACAAAAGTCCAGGTTCGAATTTGCGCCACACGATGCGACAGGGTGTCAATTTCCCCCTCTGTGCTATCGGCGCGGCGCACCTGTTCGCTCATATAATCTTCATCGACGCTCCCTCGGCGGACAAGATCCTGGTAGATGGTTGCAATGATATCGGCATGCTGCGCCGGCGCGATCTTGCGATAATCGGGCAGCGCGCAGGCGTCCCACAAAAGCTCGATGCGTGCCGGTGTCTTGGCGAGCCGCACAATCTCTTCGTCTTTCGACAAATTTTCAAGCGCTTGTTGATCAACGGCAGGCAAAGCCTTGGCCAATCCTTCAATCGGTGCGGGCGTTTCCAGAGAATACCGCAGAGAATCGAGCGATGAAAAGTCGAAACGCGCCGTGCGCCACTGCAGAACTTTCACCGGATCGAAATTATGCGCTTCCACCCGTTCGACCAGTTCTTCGTCGAATGGATGCACCTGCCCGGTCACACCGAATGTGCCGTCACGCAGATGACGTCCAGCGCGCCCGGCTATCTGCCCAACTTCGGCAGGCGTCAGATCGCGGAACTGATAACCGTCGAATTTGCGGTTCTGCGCAAAGGCGACATGGTCAACATCCAGATTGAGCCCCATGCCGATGGCATCGGTCGCCACCAGAAAATCGACGTCACCCGACTGGTAAAGCTCTACCTGCGCATTGCGCGTGCGCGGACTGAGCGCGCCCATGACCACCGCAGCACCACCGCGCTGGCGGCGGATCAGTTCAGCAATCGCATAAACCTCGTCGGCAGAAAAGGCGACAATGGCGGAACGGTTCGGCAGGCGGGTAATCTTCTTGGCCCCAGCATAGGCCAGATGCGACAGGCGCGGACGCGTTACCACATTGATGCCGCGCAAGAGCTTTTCCAGAATGCCGCGCATCGTCCCAGCGCCAAGCAGGAGCGTCTCCTGCCGTCCCCGCAAATGCAGGATGCGGTCGGTGAATATATGCCCGCGTTCCAGATCACCGGCGAGCTGCACTTCATCGATAGCCACAAAAGCCACATCAGTGCGGCGCGGCATGGCCTCGACCGTGCAGACGGAATAGCGCGCGCCAGGCGGCACGATCTTTTCCTCACCCGTGACCAGCGCGACATTGGCCGCCCCGACCCGTTCCACCACGCGGTTATAGACCTCGCGCGCCAGAAGGCGCAGCGGCAGGCCGATCATCCCGCTTCCATGCGACAGCATGCGTTCGATGGCCAGATGCGTTTTGCCGGTATTGGTCGGCCCAAGTACCGCAGTCACATCGCGGCCACTCAAGGTCAGCGGCAAATCATGGGCAGGGAGTTGGTTCATGCCAATAATCGGATTCCCGGTACAAGCGCCCGTCACGGGCTGGATGCTGGTTCTTGCGATAGCACTATACGACCTGCACCGAAAGCGCTCCTGTTAAGTTTCAGTATGGACGAGTTGCCAACCTTTCGGCGACCGATCTGCAGCCGGTCAATAACTTGTCGATTAACGATTGGAACGACTCTGGAACGAATCGGCGACGAATCGCTGACTCAGAGAGCTTCGCCTTTTGTTCACGGCAACATATAGTAAGCCTAACACAAAACCCCACAACATAATGAATCGGATGTTCCGCTTTTCCTCGTTCTCCCGACGCGGAACAACACCGCCGTTAACTTTTGGCAAAACCTGTCAACAGGCTGTTCCGATTACAATGCAATTCTTCAGAAAATCTTAATGATTACTGATAGTTCGTTAATGCCGAAGCGGATGGAAACTCGATTCTCGTTAACCTTCAGGCCAAAGCCGGAACGAATCGGCGACGAATCGCTGATCTGCAAAGTTTCTCCGTTTGTTCTCACCACATCTGGTAGTCCGTGATCGCAATGCGCCATAGAAAACCAGTATTAAACAGACTTTGAGCACCGTCTCATCGGTTTCGCGTTAACTTTCTGACAAAGCCACCATACCGACGCCAGCGATTTCAAACGTCTCATTGCGGAAACAAAAAGGCGGACGGAGCCAAATCTCCGTCCGCCTCTGTTCCAGTGAAGGAGAAGGTCAGTCGCGCTCGACGCACAAGGCAACGCCCATGCCGCCGCCGATGCAAAGTGTCGCCAGACCGCGCTTGGCATCGCGGCGCTGCATTTCGTAAAGCAGCGTCGTCAGAACGCGTGCGCCTGATGCGCCGATCGGATGACCGATCGCGATTGCTCCGCCATTGACGTTGACGATATGGGGGTTGAGACCAAGATCACGCACAACAGCACAGGACTGTGCTGCAAAGGCTTCGTTGGCTTCGACCAGATCGAGATCGCCGACGCTCCAGCCTGCCTTTTCCAGCGCCTTCTTCGTCGCCGGAATCGGGCCTGTTCCCATGATCGAAGGATCGACGCCAGCCGTTGCCCAGGAAACGATGCGCGCAAGCGGCTTCACACCACGCTTGGTGGCTTCATCCGCATCCATCAGCACGACAGCCGCAGCACCATCGTTAATCCCGGATGCGTTGCCTGCAGTAACCGTCCCCTCCTTGTCGAAAGCGGGCTTCAACTTGGTCAATGCCTCAATCGTCGTGCCGGGACGGATATATTCATCCGCCGAAATGACGATATCGCCCTTGCGACCCTTTACAGTGAACGGAACAATTTCATCCTCGAACCTGCCCGCATTCTGTGCCGCCTCTGCCTTCTGCTGGGAAGCAAGTGCGAACTCGTCCTGATCGGCGCGGGTCAACTGCCACTGGCTGGCGATATTCTCGGCAGTGATCCCCATATGATAGCCATGAAAGGCATCAATCAGGCCGTCCTTCAGCATGGTATCGACCATCTTGAAGTCGCCCATCTTCACGCCGGACCGTAAATGCGCGCAATGCGGCGCCATGGACATGGATTCCTGACCGCCTGCCACGATGATCTTGGCATCGCCGGAAAGAATCTGCTGCATGCCGAGCGCAACCGCTCGCAAACCGGAACCGCATAGCTGGTTGATCGAGAAGGCTGTCGTCTCTTTCGGGCAACCGGCATCCATCGCCGCCTGCCGCGCAGGGTTCTGGCCCTCGCCTGCCGTCAACACCTGTCCGAGAATAACCTCGTCCACATCCGTCGCCGCCACACCGGCGCGTTCCAGCGCTCCTTTGATAACCGTCGCGCCCAATTCATGTGCGGGGATATTGGCAAACGCACCGTTGAAAGCGCCCACTGCGGTACGCGCCGCGCTGGCAATGACGATGGCTTTCTGGTCGGACATTCTTTCCTCCTTGAAATGTTGCGCAACACAAAGACCAAAATTCCGGCCTTGGCAAGCTTTGCCGTGTGCCCGCAACCGTCTTCATGAAAATCGATAAAGTGTTTTTCCCATGACGAGCAGCATTGGAGTGTGCATTGCCGGTCATGATCGCTAAATTGCATTTAGCTATAAATAGGAGATATTCATGACTTCACTGACGCTCGAACAAGCCAATGGGATTATTGCTGGTGCCTTTGCCAAGGCAGCCGAGCTGAAACTGAAGCCGCTGGCTGTCTCCGTCTTTGACGCAGGCGGAAACCTGAAAGCGTTTCAGCGGCAGGACGGAACTTCGATCCTTCGTTTCGAGATCGCCTCGGGCAAGGCTTTCGGTGCACTCGCCGTCGGAACGGGCTCGCGCTGGCTGCACAATCAGGCCAAGGACCGTCCACACTTCCTGGAAGGTTTGTCGGGCGTGTCCGGCGGCAAGGTCGTGCCGGTGCCGGGCGGCGTTCTGATCAAGGATGCAGGCGGCGAAATCCTCGGTGCCGTCGGCATTTCCGGTGATACATCAGACAATGACGAAATTGCAGCCATTTCCGGTATCGAAGGCGCAGGCTTTGCATCAGACGCAGGCTGATTTTCAGCAAAAGCTCACGATCAAGGCCGCTTTATGCGGCCTTTTTCATGCAGCTTGCAGAGAAGACCGCACAAAAGAAAACGCCGCTTCCGGAAACCGGAAACGGCGTTTTTGAAAACCATCTTTCGGCTGCAATGCAGCGTCAGACTTATTCCTTGGCTTCGAGGACCTGACGGCCGCGATACATACCGCTCTTCAGATCGATATGATGCGGACGACGAAGTTCGCCCGAGTTCTTGTCCTCGACATAGGTCGGGGCCTTGAGAGCGTCAGCCGAACGACGCATGCCACGCTTCGACGGAGACGTTTTTCGTTTTGGTACTGCCATGGATTCAGCTCCACTGATCGGTCAATAAACGTCCGGCACGGCCCCGAAGAGCCTGTCACATCGGACAAAATTCCGGAAAGTCACGTGCCTATACACGCTCTAACGGCATTTGACCAGCGGGAGTCTTATCTTTTTTTCGTATCATGCATTTATTGCACGCAAACCACATAGGGACCTGACCGTGCGGCGCGTCCGGCGACGATCCGGGCAATGCGCTGCATGTTGCGCGTCGGCTTGGCGGGGTTGCGCAAGGCCGGGTTTGGCAGCGTGACGGCAAGTAGCGCGGATTGCTGTGCATTGAGTTTTGCTGCCGGGCGCTTGAAATGATGCTGGGCTGCGGCCTCGATTCCGTAAATGCCCGGTCCCCACTCGGCGATATTGAGATAGATTTCCATAATGCGCTTTTTGGACAGAATACCGTCGGCAGCCAGCGCCAGCGGAAATTCGAGCCCCTTGCGGACATAGGAGCGCCCATTCCACAGGAAGAGGTTCTTCACGGTCTGCATCGTGATCGTGGAAGCGCCGCGGCTCGGACCACCCTCGCCCGTATCGTCCAGAACCAGCCCCAGCTGATGCCAGTCCACCCCGCCATGGCTGCAGAACTGGCCGTCCTCGGCCATCATTACCGAATTGACAAGAACCGGCGCGATATCGTCGATACTGACCCATCTCCGGTCCACGCCCTGAAACAGAACATAGTCCTTGACCATCAGGGTCGAGATCGGGCGGACAAAGGGTACGGAATAGACGAAAAGCAGGAAAATCGGCAGCACGGCCAGAATCACCAGAATCTTGAGCGCGAGAGCAATCCGGGCACCCCAAACAGGATCCGCCAGATAATTGCGTCCATCTTTGCTCTTGATGATGATTTTTGCCACTGCCACCGCCTGCTACCTTCCCCCAAGCGACATAAACCATTCCTTAATAAGTTTGAACCGGATTCCATAATCCAACCGGGGAAACAAGTCGAAACACGCCGTTTCGTGACGTTCAAATGAAAAAGCCTGTGCTGATCGTTGTGGCCAGTTGACCAAATCAGCGCTTTCGTCCATCCCCTTTGACATGGAAAAGCTGTCGACCGATTTCACCGCCATTCTCAACCATCGTGCCATGGAAGTAGAAATGGCACTGACGGGCCTTCTGGACCAGCGCCTCAAGACGGGAGAAATCGCCCGCCCGGAACGGCTGCTCGCCGCCATGCGGCATGGTGTCCTGAACGGTGGCAAGCGCCTCCGGCCTTTTCTCGTTGTCGAAAGTGCCGCTTTGTTCGGCAAAGGTAGCGACGCCGTTCTGCGTGTTGCAGCCGCGCTCGAATGCATTCACTGCTATTCGCTTGTCCATGACGATCTGCCAGCCATGGATGACGATGACCTGCGGCGCGGCCAGCCGACCGTGCACAAGGCATTTGATGAAGCTGCCGCCATTCTGGCCGGTGACGGCCTTCTGACCTATGCTTTCGATATCATCTCGTCGGATGAAACCGATCTCGATGCAGCAATTCGCCTGCAACTGGTTTCAGCGCTCGCCCGTGCATCCGGTCTCGGTGGCATGGTGGGCGGACAGGCTCTCGATCTGATGGCCGAAACCAGCAAGCCTGACGAAGCCGGCATCATCACGTTGCAGGCAATGAAGACTGGCGCATTGATCCGCTTCGCCTGCGAGGCCGGAGCCATCATCGCCAATGCATCCAGCGAAGACCGCGAGCGCATGGCCGAATTCGGCTCCGCTATTGGCCTTGCCTTCCAGCTGGCGGACGATCTTCTGGACGTGACCGCCGACGCCGAGGCGATGGGCAAGGCCACTGGTAAAGATGCCGCCGCCGGAAAGGCCACGCTGGTTTCACTCCACGGCATCGACTGGACCCGCAAGCAACTGTCCGGACTGGTTGCCCAGGCGGAAAGCTTGCTGGCACCTTTTGGCAAGGATGCGGATATCCTGAAGCAGGCCGCCCGCTTCATCGCCGAACGGCAGAGCTAAAGCATGTCTCCCGCAAGCGGGAACCGATTTTTCTCAAGAAAATGTGTAAAAACAACGACTTAAATATCGTCTTCACGTACCTTGACGATAACCACATCGTCAGCGGAAAGCATGCGCCCGTCCTGAGAACGCACATCAAGCGCGGCCACGTCCTCGCCTGAAACGCTGTCGACAAGACGCGAATGAGTTTCACCCGGCGCAAAGAGATGCTTTTCTCCCCATTGCCTGAGCGACACGATGACAGGCAGCAGATCGCGCCCTTTTGCCGTCAGGCGATACTCCTGATGCGCGCCACCATTAGGGTCTGGCACGGATTCCATGATTCCCTCTCCCGTCAGCTTGCGCAGACGTTCCGAGAGAATATTGCGGGCGATTCCGAGATTCTTCTGAAAGGCGCTGAAACGTGTCACGCCGTCGAAGGCTTCACGGACGATCAGCAGCGACCACCAGTCGCCGATCACATCAAGCGCGCGCGCACTCGGGCAATAATCGCCTTTCATGCTTTTCTTTCGAACCATGTTAACTCCACAGATTGCAATCTGGTTGCAATATAAAACCTTTTTCGCTACAAGCAAAATGGTTTCATTTTAAAACCGTTTTGCAGGAGTCCGTCATGCAACCTTCAACCGGCGCGGCAGCAACGCTGTCCGCGAACCCTGATGCACGCCCTTTGCTTTCCTCGACTACCCTTTTTCTGTTTGCGGCTGCAAGCGGACTGGCGGTAGCCAATGTCTACTTTGCTCACCCGCTGCTCGATGTGATGGCCGATGACCTTGGCCTCAAACGCTCAACAGCAGGTCTCATCGTCGCCGCCAGCCAGCTCGGTTATGCAATCGGCTTGATCTTTCTCGTCCCGCTTGGCGACCTCTTCAACCGGCGCAAACTCATCATCACGCATTTCCTTCTGTCGGTCCTGTCCCTGATCGCAATCGGCTTTGCGGCCAATGCCACCGTGCTTCTGGTCGCCATGGCCACTATGGGCCTGCTCGCCGTCGTCACACAGGCACTTGTCGCCTATGCGGCCAGCCTCGCAGCACCGGCGCGACGCGGCCATGTGGTTGGCATCGTAACCAGCGGCATCGTGCTCGGCATATTGCTGGCGCGCGCGATAGCCGGCGCGCTCACCGACATTGGCGGCTGGCGCAGCGTCTACTTCGTTTCCGCTATTCTCACGCTTTTGATCGCGCTCCTGCTGTGGCGCAGCCTGCCCGACCAAAAGCGGCAGCCGACCAGCGTTAGCTATCCGGCACTCATTCTGTCGCTTGTGACGCTGTTTCGCTCCGAGCCGGTACTACGCATTCGCGCCATCATCGCCATGCTGATCTTCGCCAATATTACCACTTTGCTCGCGCCACTGGTCATGCCGCTCAGTGCACCACCCTTCGAACTGAGCCATGCAGAGATCGGTCTGTTCGGACTGGCAGGTGCTGCAGGAGCGCTTGCCGCGTCGCGTGCTGGCGGTGTTGCCGACCGGGGTTATGCCCAGCGAATGACAGGCATCGCTTTGCTGCTGATGTTCATGTCATGGGGTCTGATAGCCCTGCTGGGACATTCGCTACTCTGGCTGATCGCAGGTGTGCTGATTATCGACTTCGGCCTTCAGGCTGTCCACGTCACCAATCAGGCGATGATCTACCGTGTACGCCCAGACGCGCAGAACAGGCTCACCGCCGCCTATATGGTTTTCTATTCCATCGGCAGCGCAAGCGGTTCGGCGGTTTCAACCTGGGTCTATGCTTATGCAGGCTGGAATGGCGTTTGCCTGCTTGGCGCAGGCATCAGCCTTGTCACGCTCATCTTCTGGGCAGCAACATTAAAGGCTACACCAGAGACCGCTACGCGCGCGGTCACCTGTACCGCTTAGTTCTGGCCAGCAGCGATTTTCTGATCGAGTCCGAAGCGGTTCTCGATGTAATCGGCAACCATTTTCTGGAAGTCCTCGGCAATAGCAGGACCGCGCAACGTCGTGACTTTCTTGCCATCGACAAAGACCGGTGCGGACGGCGTTTCGCCCGTGCCGGGAAGCGAGATGCCGATATCAGCGTGCTTCGATTCGCCCGGCCCGTTGACAATGCAGCCCATCACGGCAACCGACAGCGCTTCTACGCCGGGATATTTCTCGCGCCAGACCGGCATGTTGCGGCGGATATCGTCCTGAATGGTCTGGGCCAGTTCCTGAAACACGGTCGATGTCGTACGACCGCAACCGGGGCACGCCGCAACAATCGGAATAAATTGCCGGAAGCCCATGGTCTGCAGAAGCTCCTGCGAAACCTGCACTTCGCGGGTGCGGTCGCCGCCGGGTTCAGGGGTAAGCGAAATGCGGATTGTGTCGCCAATGCCCTGCTGCAGCAGAATACCCATAGCCGCCGACGAAGCGACAATGCCCTTGGTGCCCATGCCTGCTTCGGTGAGGCCGAGATGCAGCGCATGATTGGAACGCTGCGCCAGCATCGTATAGACGGCGATCAGGTCCTGCACCTGACTGACCTTGGCCGACAGAATGATCTTGTCGCGGCCAAGACCGATCTCTTCGGCAAGATTGGCGGAAATCAGAGCCGACTGCACAATGGCCTCGCGCATGACTTCCTGTGCGCTCAATGGCGCGCCAGCGTCCTGATTGCGATCCATCAGCGTGGTCAGGAGTTCCTGATCGAGTGATCCCCAGTTCACACCAATACGCACCGGCTTGTCGTAACGGATCGCCATTTCGACGATATCAGCGAACTGCTTGTCCTTCTTGTCCTTGAAGCCGACATTGCCCGGATTGATACGATATTTTGCAAGCGCTTCCGCACAGGCCGGATGATCGGCCAGCAGTTTGTGACCGATATAATGGAAATCGCCGACCAGCGGTACATCATGCCCCAGACGCTCCAGCCGTTCGCGGATTTTAGGCACGGCAGCAGCCGATTCATCGCGATCCACCGTGATGCGCACGATTTCCGAACCGGCACGGTGAAGTGCAGCCACCTGCGCGACCGTAGAGTCCACATCCGCTGTGTCCGTGTTGGTCATTGACTGCACGACGACGGGCGCACTGCCGCCGACGATAACGCCACCGACACTGACGCCAACCGACTGGCGACGAGGAAATGGATGCGAAAAATAGCTGACGGCCTCGGAAGACATTTTGCTCTGTTCTTAACTGTACCTGTTCTCAGGTGGCGCAGCGCGACGCGAATGTCAACGCCCGCGTATATTGAGGCCCGCATATATCTGGGTCTGCGTATATCCGGCTCTCGCTTTATATAATCGCTTGCCGTTGCCTTGTCGCCCTCTCATTATGTCGCCGGGAACAAGGAGGAAATCACGCATGAATGCTGCATCTGCCTGCAAGACCGCAATCGTCACCGGATCGAATTCCGGGATCGGCCTCGGTATAGCCCATGCGCTGGCGGCGGCAGGACACAACGTCGTGATCAACTCTTTCACCGACCGTGAGGAGGATCATACCCTCGCACGCAAGCTCGGCGAGGAACATGGCGTCAGCGTGGTCTATATTGCGGCCGACATGTCGAAGGCCGACCAATGCCGCGCACTGATCGCAGAAACGGTAAAGCAGTTCAGCAGTGTGGACATTCTCGTCAACAACGCCGGTATCCAGCATGTGTCTCCCGTCGAGGAGTTTCCGGCCGAACAATGGGACCGCATCATCGCGATAAACCTGACATCGGCCTTTCACACCTCGGCTGCCTCGATCCCGCATATGCGCAAGACTGGCTGGGGCCGCATTATCAATATCGCTTCAGCCCACGGCCTCGTGGCATCGCCGTTCAAGTCGGCTTATGTTGCCGCCAAGCATGGCATTGTCGGTTTTACCAAAACACTGGCGCTGGAACTTGCAACCGCAAAGATCACGGCCAATTCCATCTGTCCCGGCTATGTGCTGACGCCGCTTGTCGAAGCGCAGATACCGGACCAGATGAAGGCCTACCACATGGACCGCGAAACCGTGATCCGCGAAGTGATGCTAGATAAGCAGCCGACGAAGGAATTCGTCACCACCGCACAGATCGGCGCCCTTGCCGCTTTCCTCGCAAGCGATGCGGCAGCGCAGATCAATGGCGCTGCCATTCCTGTCGATGGCGGCTGGACAGCAGAATAGCGCATCCAGAAAAGTGGAAACCGGTTTTCGGATAAGATGCGCGGCATAAGAAAGCTTAATGCTTATGATCCGCGTATCGGGCCAGACTTGAAAAGGCCAGCACGACCAGCAGCAAGACCGGAAGCGCCAGAAACACCACGCCAAAGCCGCTATGCTTGGCAACAAAACCGATCAGCGACGGTGCCACCAGCATACCCGAATAGCCGAGCGTCGTTGCGATGGACAGGCCGACACTCGGATTGACGCCCGGCATGTTACCAGCCATCGAGAAGCCGATCGGCACCATGTTGGAAATACCGATCCCGCAGATCGCGAAGCCGATAATCGCCGTTGCTGAGCTGTTTCCGAAACCGACGATCAGCATGCCGATGATTGCAATGATCGTGCAGGCACGAAGGGTTTTGACTGCACCGAACCGGTCGCGGACCAGATCGCCTGCAAAACGCATGATAGCCATTGAACCCGAGAAGGCTGCGAAGCCGAAGCCTGCCACCGTGACGGAGGCGCCCAGATCCTGGCGCATATGATAGGCGCCCCAATCGAGAATCGCCCCTTCCGGCACCATGGAAAACAGCGCCATGACACCGACAAGCCATGGCAGAGGATTGCGCGGCAAGGTCAGCTTCTGCTTTTCGCCGCTTGGATGATGATGCTCCGTGTCCGGGATGATCGAAGGCCATGCGATAGCAATCAGGATTGCGGCGACAATCGTTGTCACCAGCGCATGAACGGTCGATCCGAATTGCGCGATAAGAAAGCCGCCTGTCGCAGCACCGATAAGGCCGCCGAGGCTCCAGAATGCATGGCAGGACGACATGATTGCCCGGCGCATTTTTTTCTCGACCGCGACCGCATTGGCGTTCATCGACACATCCATCGCAGCCATGGTCCCGCCGAAATAGAACATCACGATCACAGCCGTGACCACATTCGGCACCAGTGCGATGATGAGCAGCGCCGGGATAAAGGCGAGTGCAAAAATGCGCACCACCATGCCCGAACCGCGATGTGCTGAAAGCGCACCTGCGACCGGCATCATGGCCAGAGAACCAAGGCCGAAGACGAGGATCATCAACCCCATGCCTGCACTATCAAGTCCGAGGCGTTCGGCAAATTCCGGAATTTTCGGGGCCCAGCCGCCGAAAATATAGCCGTTCATCAGAAAGAGTAGCGCAACGGCAATCCGCTCTCTGGTTACAATCGGCGCACGCGCAGGCGCCGCATCTTCGCGTCCGGAAACCTGTTCCATCTGTCCCTCAGTTGCGGTCCGCTGCCGCACGTAAAATCTTCATATCCGATGTCGCATAGGGCGCAAGCGCTGCTTCATCCGCATCATACTCGACAGCCATGACACCGACATCGTCCAGGGGAACAACATCATGGGCGGCAACCGTACCGAGCTTGTCGCTCGTAATGGCCAATGCCACCACCCGGCTGCGTCCGGCTATCACTCGCTTGAATTCCGCATCGTCCAGATGCAGCGCCGTTACGCCGATTTCGGCGGCAATACCGCACGCGCCCAAAACACAAAGATCAGGCCGCAGCAGTTCCGCATCACGCAACGCGCGCGCGCCGACGGCGGCACTCACCCGCCGGTCGATGGGACCACCAATCATGATCAGCTCAATTTCCGGCGAGCCCATAAGAATTGCAGCGATAGACGGCGTATTGGTGACGACGGTGATGGCTTCACCGCGTTCGACCAAAAGCCGCGCCAGAGCCGTATTCACCGAAGATGCATCGAGAAACACCGTCATGCCGGGTTCGACCAGTTCCGCAAGGACCGCAGCCAGGGCGGCTTTCGCTTGTGGTCGCTCGGAATCCCGTTCTGCGAGCGGAGAAGGCTCGGGCACGGCACGCAACGCGCCGCCATAGACACGCTTGCAGAGCCCCGCCGCCGCCATCTCGCGCAGATCGCGCCGGATCGTATCCTCGGACACGCCGAAACTTTCAGCCAGTTCAGCAGCCAGTACACGACCAGACTGCTGTAGCAGTTCCTGAATGCGCGCCTGTCTTTCGTGAAGCAGAAGCTCTGTCACCACCACCCTCCTTATCATGCACAATCATGCATAAATCGGCACAAACATGCATATCAGATTTTGGGAACCCTGCAAGCGCAAAAAAAGCCGTACCTTTTGACAGGCACGGCATTAACGTTTCTGATGCTTTTAACGACTCGAAAGCGACAGTTACGGTCTCTGATGGGCCGCTACGCTTCCCCCTCATCCTGAGCTTGTCGAAAGACGAGGGTAGGCGTTGTGCATTTCCCTCGCCCTTCGAGACGCCGTTTTCAACGGCTCCTCAGGATGAGGGAAAAGGAGACCTGGAACGCGATCCGAAGATCGATCCACTTTGACAGAAGCCCATAACTGTTACGAGTAGACGACGAGCAAATCCTTGGCATCGATCTGTTCGCCGGGACGTACCAGCACTTCCGTGATAGTGCCATCGCGTTCGGCATGGATGGCGGTTTCCATCTTCATCGCCTCTATGGAAAGCAGCACATCACCCTGCGTAACCGCCTGGCCGGTCGCCACGGCAACCGTTGATACGACACCCGGCATCGGTGCACCAACCTGCCTGTCGTTCCCGGCTTCCACCTTGCGACGCACACCGCCAGAAGCGCCTTTGGCCCGGTTCGGCACCTTGATGCGGCGCGGCTGACCATTCAGCTCGAAGAACACCGTCACCATGCCCTTCTCATCGGTTTCGCTCATTGCCTGATTGACGATCACCAGCGTCTTGCCGCGCTCCAGATCGACGAAGACTTCTTCTTCCGGCTTCAGGCCGTAGAAATAGACCGGCGTTGGCAGAACACTTGTCGGACCATAGGTTTCCTGCGCGGATGCATAATCGGTGAAGACCTTCGGATACATCAGTGCCGACGCGAATTCCTGATCGGAAATCTTGCGATCGACTGTCTCCTCGAACCCTTCACGCTCGGCGTTCAGATCGGCAGGTTCCAGCAGGGCACCGGGACGCACGGTAAACGGCTCTTCGCCCTTCAGAATCTTTTTCTGAAGCGCCTTCGGCCATCCCGATGGCGGCTGGCCAAGATCGCCGCGCATCATCGACACCACGGAATCCGGGAAAGCAATGTCCTTTGCCGGATTTTCGACGTCGGCAACCGTCAGGTCCTGACTGACCATCATCAGTGCCATGTCGCCCACAACCTTGGAGGATGGCGTGACCTTGACGATATCGCCGAACATGCGGTTCACATCAGCATAGGCCTGCGCCACCTCATGCCAGCGGGTTTCAAGTCCCAGCGAACGGGCCTGCTCTTTCAGGTTGGTGAACTGACCACCCGGCATTTCATGCAGATAAACTTCTGAAGCTGGTCCCTTGAGGTCGCTTTCGAAGGCGGCATACTGGTTGCGTACGGCTTCCCAATAGAAAGAGATGCGGCGGATCGAATCCGGATCAAGGCCCGGATCGCGCTCGGAACCGTGCAGTGCCTCGACAATGGAACCGAGGCAAGGCTGCGATGTGTTGCCGGAGAGAGCGTCCATCGCCGCATCGACCACATCCACGCCCGCATCGATCGCGGCAAGTACGGTCGCCGCCGAAATGCCCGACGTATCATGCGTATGGAAATGGATCGGCAGATCGGTTTCCTCGCGTAGCGCCTTGAACAGGGCGCGGGCCGCGGCAGGCTTCAAAAGCCCCGCCATATCCTTCACCGCAATGATATGCGCGCCAGCTTTTTCAACTTCCTTCGCCAGATTGACGTAATATTTGAGGTCATACTTGGCGCGTTCCGGATTGAGAATATCACCTGTGTAACAGATCGCTGCTTCGCAGAGCTTGTTTTCCTCCAGCACCGCATCCATCGATACGCGCATGTTTTCGACCCAGTTCAGACTGTCGAAAACGCGGAACAGATCGATGCCGCCGCGTGCTGCCTCGCGCACGAAATATTTTACGACATTATCGGGATAAGATTTGTAGCCGACGCCGTTTGCACCGCGCAAAAGCATCTGCAAAAGAAGGTTCGGCGCCGCTTCACGCACCAGCGCCAGACGCTCCCACGGGTCTTCGGTGAGGAAGCGCATCGAAACGTCGAATGTCGCACCGCCCCAGCATTCCAGCGAAAACAGATTCGGCAGTGCCTGCGCATAGGAATTGGCGATGCGGGCAATGTCGTATGTGCGCATGCGCGTCGCCAGAAGCGATTGATGGCCGTCGCGCATGGTCGTATCGGTAATCAGCGCACGCTTTTCGTTGCGCACCCATTCCGCGAACTTCTTCGGCCCAAGCTGGTCCAGACGCTGCTTGGTGCCATCAGCGACCGGCTTATCGCCGAACCACGGCACGCGCGGCTTGGCGGCATCCTTAGCCGGCTTTGCGCGCCCCTTGGTTTCTGGATGGCCATTGACCGTCACGTCGGCGATATAGGTTAGAAGCTTGGTGGCACGATCCTGCCGCTTGACCTGCTCGAACAGTTCCGGCGTCGTGTCGATGAAGCGCGTCGTGTAGTCGTTTGCCTGAAACTTCGGATGATTGATGATCGCTTCCAGGAAGGTAAGATTCGTCGCCACGCCACGGATGCGGAATTCGCGCAAGGCGCGATCCATCCGGCGAATGGCTTCCAGAGGCGTTGCGCCTGAAGCAGTCACCTTGACCAGCAGCGGATCGTAGTAGCGGGTGATGAACGCACCCGAATAGGCCGTACCGCCATCCAGACGAATGCCGAAGCCCGACGCCGAGCGATAGGCCTGAATGCGTCCATAATCAGGAATGAAGTTCTGTTCCGGATCTTCCGTGGTGATACGGCACTGGAGCGCATGGCCATTAAGGCGAATATCCTCCTGACGCGGCACACCCGATTCCGGCGTGCCTATGGCAAAGCCTTCGAGAATATGAATCTGCGCCTTGACGATATCGATACCGGTCACCTGTTCGGTCACCGTGTGCTCGACCTGAATGCGCGGGTTGACCTCGATGAAATAGAACTTGCCGCTATCGGCATCCATCAGGAACTCGACAGTACCCGCGCCGATATAATCGGTCGCATGGGCAATCTTCAGACCATAGCCTGCCAGTTCCTGACGCTGCGCGTCATCGAGATAGGGCGCCGGTGCGCGCTCCACGACCTTCTGGTTGCGGCGCTGGATCGAGCAGTCACGCTCGAAAAGATGAACCGCATTGCCATGGGTATCGCCCAGTATCTGCACTTCGACATGGCGCGCGCGTTCAATCAGCTTTTCGAGATAAACCTCATCCTTGCCGAATGCGGCCTTGGCCTCGCGCTTGGCTTCCGTCACTTCACGGGCAAGATCAGCCTCGGCGCGGATAGCACGCATGCCGCGACCGCCACCGCCCCAGCTTGCCTTCAGCATCAGCGGATAGCCGATTTCTGCCGCAAGTTTCTTCACTTCCTCAATATCGTCGGGAAGCGGGTCGGTGGCTGGAACCACCGGCACGCCGATTTCAATGGCGAGATTGCGTGCCGCAACCTTGTTGCCGAGGCGGCGCATGGTCTCCGGCTTCGGGCCGATGAAGATGATGCCATTTTCAGCGCAGGCTTCAGCAAATTCCGGGCTTTCGGACAAAAGGCCATAGCCGGGGTGGATCGCATCGGCGCCCGAAACCTTGGCGACGCGGATAATCTCATCGATAGAAAGATAGCTTTCAATCGGACCAAGATCTCGATCCAGATGCGGACCGCGACCGACCTGATAACTTTCATCAGCTTTGAAGCGATGCAGGGAAAGTTTGTCTTCCTCAGCCCATATGGCCACCGTTTTGAGCCCCAGCTCATTGGCGGCGCGGAATACGCGGATTGCGATTTCAGATCGGTTGGCGACCAGAATTTTCCGGATAGGCTTTTGGGCGAAAGACAAGGCAGATCTCCCTAACTGCAATGACAAAGGCGCCATTGCTTAACCTGCAATAGACACAAGCGCAAACAAACTGTGCAACAGGGAGATAAAAACAAAATGCCCGACTAAATGCCGGGCAGATTGATGAATTTTGTAGCACTTTATGCTAATATATCAGGCACAAGAGTGGTTCCTATTATGAAGCAATCATCAGAACCGTTCTAAGCATCTGTGTTCTCGCATTATCCAACGCAAAACCGCTTCGCACTTTTGCTGGAAATGCTCCATTACTTCTGGAAGTAATTATACTTGCCGTCTTCACCCTTGCGCCATTCGAACATGACGTAAGGCGAAAGGCTCGGATCGCCCTTGGCGTCGAACGAGATGTCGCCAAGCACGGTCTTGAATGGACCCTTTTCCTTCATCGCGGTTGCAACTTCCTGCGGATCGTTGCTTGCGGCAGCATTGGCGGCATTGACCAGCGACTGCACACCGGCATAGGCATAGAAGGTATAGGCTTCGGGCTCAAAACCCTTGTCGCGGAATGCCTTGATCAGTTCCGCATTCGACTTGTCGTCGCGCGGATCGGGACCGAAAGTGTTCATGACACCACCAACAGCATCACCGGCAATCGAGGCAAGTTCGTTGGACACGATGCCATCGCCCGAAATGAACTGTGCCTTGAGGCCCTGATCATCCATCTGACGGATGAGCAGTCCCGCTTCCGGATGCATGCCGCCCCAGTAAACAGCAGTAATGCCAGCAGCCTTCATCTTGGAGATGAGCGCGGAGAAGTCCTTGTCGCCCTGGTTTACACCTTCGTAGAGCGTTTCCTTCATGCCGTTGTCGTTGAGCGACTTCTTGGTTTCGTCGGCAAGGCCCTGACCGTAAGGGGTCTTGTCGTGAAGGATTGCGACTTTGCCGTCCTTGTAATTGTCGGCGATATATTTGCCGGCAACGATGCCCTGCTGGTCATCGCGACGGCAGGTGCGGAACGTGTTCCAAAGTTCGCGCTCGGTGAAGGTCGGGTTGGTGGTGCCGGGCGCGATCATCAGCACGCCGTTTTCAGCATAGATGTCCGACGTCGGAATGCTGACGCCGGAATTGAAGTGACCGATAACGAACTGAACACCATCACCCACGAACTTGTTTGCAACGGAAATGCCCTGCTTCGGATCGGCAGCGTCGTCGCCATAGACGATGGTGATCTGCTCGCCGTTCATGCCGCCCTTGGCATTGGCTTCTGCGACAGCCGCTTCGACACCGCGCTTGATCTGCTCGCCGAAAGCTGCCTGGCTGCCGGTCAACGGTGCGCCGACGCCGAGCTGGATGTCGGCAGAAGACACGCCACCCATCGCAACCAGTGCCGAAAGGCAGACGCCGCAGAATAAGGATTTCTTCATTTCAGTTGCTCCCACTAAGCGCATCCCGAAAGGTATGAAACGATTTTCGAGACACACGTCAAAATAGTCATTCAGAGCGGCAGTCTGACAGGATCAGATGACCGCCATTTTTTGCAGGCATGAACAGCAACACCAGAGGCGTTGCATAAACCTGATATTCGAATGGGAGACTGCATCAGCGCCAGAAACGCAATTCGGGCTTGAAACTGCCCGCGCTGAAACTGCTCCTCCCACCAGAACGCGAGACTGGATATAGAGATTCGCCCTATATTCAGCCGTCAAGCTAGATACAATCACGTTCAATACCGAAGTAAAGTAATGATTTAGTCTATATCTTGCTTTTTCCGCATGACTTTATGCGGACCGACGCCATCGAAACGAAAATGCCCGGCTTGAAGCCGGGCATTTCCATTCATCGGGAAAGAATGTAAGCGAAACTTACTGCTGAATGTAAGTATATTTCCCGTCAGCGCCCTTTTCCCACTTGTACATGACATAGCCTGGAAGCTTCGGATCGCCCTTTTCGTCATAGGACAGGTCGCCAAGCACGGTCTTGAACGGACCCTTTTCCTTAAGCGCCTTGGCAACTTCCTGCGGGTCGTTGCTTCCGGCAGCCTTCGCAGCCCCAGCCAGAGACTGAACGGCAGCGTAAGAGTAAAGCGTGTAGGCTTCCGGTTCGAAGCCAGCATCGCGGAACTTCTTCACCAAATCGGCATTGTTCGGGTTATTGCGCGGGTCTGGGCCAAACGTATTCAGCGTACCGGCAACCGCATCGCCTGCGATGGAGGCCAGCTCGTTGGAAACGATACCGTCGCCAGAGATAAACTGGACCTTCAGCCCCTGATCGGCAAGCTGACGGATAATCAGACCGGCTTCAGCGTGCAGACCACCCCAATAAAGGACCGTAACGCCCTGCTGTTTCAGTTTGGCGATCAGAGCCGAGAAATCCTTCTCGCCAACATTCACGCCTTCATAGACGGCTTCCTTGACGCCAAGCTCGTTGAGCTTCTTCTTGGTTTCATCGGCAAGGCCCTGACCATAAGGGGTCTTGTCGTGAATGACGGCAATTTTCCCGTCTTTGAAATTGTCGAAAATATACTGACCGGCCACGATGCCCTGCTGATCGTCGCGACCGCAGGTACGGAACGTGTTCCAGAGCTGGCGCTCTGTATAGACCGGGTTGGTCGCAGCAGGCGAGATTTCGAGAATGCCGTTTTCGGCATAAACGTCCGAAGCCGGGATCGAAACGCCCGAATTGAAGTGACCGATAACGTATTTCACGCCATCAGCTGCGAACTTGTTGGCAACCGAGATACCCTGCTTCGGATCCGATACGTCATCGCCGAGAGTGATCGCGATTTTTTCGCCGTTGATGCCGCCCGCATCGTTGATTTCCTTGATGGCCGCTTCCGCGCCCTTCTGGATCTGCGCACCGTAAACGGCATTTGGGCCCGTCAGTGGCGCACCAATACCGACAAGAACATCAGCCCAAGCCGAGCCCCCGAAAGCCATAACTGCTGCAAGAGCAACGCCTGAGAAAAGTGATTTCTTCATTGTTGGAACTCCCATCATTGTATTTACCCCGAAACGATGTTTTGCATCGCCTTATTTTCTTGCTGAATACTCAGCAATATCTACGCTGAATCTTATTACTGTCAACGTGATCTTACAAAAAAGCTTCGCCGCATGACGGCGAAGCTTTAAAATTATTTTGCCTTCCAGCTGAGAGGCGAAGCTTTTTCATAAAGCCAGCTATATTGCCGCACCATCTGCTTGGTGCGGGTGAAGCGAAAGCCGACCGTACCTATGATCATCAGGACGATCGTATCCACCAGATAATAGTGGAACGAAAGAAGCGTTCCCTCAAACAGTGCGAAATGGATGAAGCGCACCGCAGCTCCCAGCGGGATCAGATAGAGCAGAAGCTGCGGATAGGTGCGCCACGTCGAAGCACAGGCACGCCCCGTCATCCAGGCGGCCCAGCCGCCCAGCAGACAGGTGATGAGGAAAAACAACCAGAATGACGATTCTTCGTAGAGAATACCCTGCATCTTATCCTCCTAGTGCCTTCCGCCTTCGAGATAGGCGGCGCGGACTTCCGGATCGGCCAGCAATTCGCGGCCAGCGCCGCTCATGGTGATCGAGCCGTTGACCATCACATAGCCACGGTCTGCGAGCTTGAGAGCACCGAATGCGTTCTGCTCAACGAGGAACACCGTCAGCCCCTGCGTGCGGTTCAGTTCCTTGATCGCTTCGAAAATCTGCTTCACGATCAGCGGTGCCAGACCGAGCGACGGTTCATCCAGAAGCAAGAGCTTCGGACGCGCCATCAGCGCGCGGGCAATGGCCAGCATCTGCTGTTCGCCGCCCGAAAGCGTGCCGCCACGCTGGTTGATGCGTTCCTTCAGGCGCGGGAACAGGTCGAACATCAGTTTCACGTCTTCTTCGAAGTGTTGCTGATGATCGAGACTTGCGCCCATCTGGAGATTTTCCAAAACCGTCATGCGCGGGAAGATGCGACGGCCTTCCGGAGACTGCGCAATGCGCAGCTTGGCAATCTCATGCGGCGGCATGGATGTAATATCCATGCCGTTGAAGAGAATGCGGCCGGTACGCGCCTTCGGCGAGCCGAAGATCGTCATCATAAGCGTCGACTTGCCGGCACCGTTAGCGCCAATCAGCGCGACGATCTCGCCCTCATCGACGGTAAGGTCAATGCCCTTGAGGGCACAAATATTGCCGTAATAGGTCTCGACCTTCTCGACGGCCAGAAGCGGTTGCTTTTTCTGCATGGTTTCGGCCTGCATCATTCGCCTCCCTTCTTGGGCTTGGCCGCGGTTTTAGTCGGTGCTTTAGCGCGTTTCGCACCACCGCTTTTGGCAGCCTTTACGGGAGCAGTCTTATGGCTCGTCGGAACATCACCCTGTTCAACGCGCTCGGAGAACTCTGTCGCCTGACCAGCGGCAAGTTGTTTGGCCTGCCCGACCCAGTCTTCGCGCGCGATACGCCCGTCGAATTCCAGATAGGTTTCAGCGTCCACAATGTCCGCGTCGCTCCAGGCGGCAATCTGATCGAAATGATAGATCCCGTGTTCGTGAAGCTTCTTTTCGTTGACCGCGCCGATACCCTTGATGAGGGTCAGGTTATCGGCCTTGCCACCACGTGCCTCCGCCAGACCACCGGTGAGAGAAACGCGTCCGGACGATGCTTCACCTGTCTCTTCGGCAATTTCTTCCTCGATGGCTTCCTCGGCGAGTTGTGCCGCCACGAAGTCCGCCGCATCACCGGTACCCGGCTTGTCCGCCTCTTCGATAAGCTCGGCAATCTCTTCGTCATCGACGCCGAGATAAGCGGCAATAACGCGCGGATCATTCTTGACTGCTTCTGGAGCACCGTCAGAAATCTTGGTGCCGTATTCCAGCACGATCACATGATCGGAGATTTCCATGACCACCGACATGTCGTGCTCGATCAGCAGGATTGACGTCCCGGTTTCCTTGCGGATATCGAGCAGGAGCTTGTTGAGCTCTGCCGATTCACGCGGATTGAGACCGGCGGCCGGTTCATCGAGGCAAAGAATTTCCGGCTCGGTGCACATGGCGCGGGCGATTTCCAGACGGCGCTGATCGCCATAAGGCAGATCGCCTGCCGGATCGTCCGCACGACCGATCAGGTTGATTTTCTCCAGCCAGTGACGCGCTTTTTCAATCGCATCCTTCGCCGCAGACTTGTAGCCGGGCAAACCGAGAAGACCGAGGATCGTGAAGCCCGACGAACGCATCAGCGTGTTGTGCTGCGCGACCAGCAGGTTCTCCAGAACAGTGAGACCCGAGAACAGGCGAATGTTCTGGAAGGTACGCGCCACCTTGGCCTGCTTGGTGATCTGGAAGTCGGGCAGGCGTTCCAGCAGGAACTTGTCGCCCGTCTTCCGGTTCATCGTCAGCATGCCGCCCGTCGGCTTGTAGAAGCCGGTGATGCAGTTGAAGACCGTGGTCTTGCCTGCACCGTTCGGGCCGATGATCGCCGTGATATCCCCACGCTTCACATTGAAGCTCAGATCGTTGATGGCGACGAGACCGCCAAAGCGCATCGAAAGATGCTCGACCTGCAGGATCGTGTCTTTTTCAGTGTTGCCCAATTCGGCTTTATCAGGCGCAGTGCCAGACATAGTGCTTATCTCCGCCATCAGCCGTGCCCTTCCTTGGTAAAGGCACCCGACACCATCTTCTTCTCATGCAGGAAGGCACTGGGTTCTCGACTTCCGACGAAACCGCGCGGTTTCCAGACCATGACCACGACCATGGCAAGGCCGAAGATGAGCATGCGATAGAGTTCCGGCGTGAAATCTGGGCCGAAAATCGCTTTCAGGAAGCTCATTTCACGCAGGATTTCAGTGCCGCCGATCATGACGATCGCAGCAATGGCGATACCGACCAGGGAGCCCATGCCGCCCAGAACGACGATGGCAAGAATGACGGCGGATTCGAGAAACACGAAGGATTCCGGGCTGACGAAGCCCTGGCGTGCTGCAAAGAAGGAACCGGCAAAACCACCGAACATCGCGCCCGTGGCAAAGGCCGTGAGCTTGGTCGTGGTGGTGTTGATGCCAAGCGAACGGCAGGCAATTTCATCTTCACGCAGTGCTTCCCAAGCACGGCCAACCGGCATGCGGCGCAGACGGATGGTGACCCAGGCCGTCAGCAGCGCCAGCAGAAGGATGACGTAATAGAGGAAGAACTTGTAATGCGCCGCCGAGAAGGTGAGGCCGAAGTGGGCCGCAAAACCGTCCTTGCTGGCATTGAAAGGCAGGCCGAAGAAGGTTGCCTTGGCAATGCCGGAAACGCCGAAGGTGCCGCGGGTGACATCTGTCCAGTTGATGAGCACCAGACGGATGATTTCACCGAAAGCAAGCGTCACGATGGCAAGATAGTCACCGCGCAGACGCAAGACCGGAAAGCCCAGAATGACGCCCCATGTTGCAGCAAGAATACCGGCAATCGGCAGCAGCATCCAGAAGGACAGACCGAAATAGGCCGACAGGAGTGCATAGGAATAGGCGCCGACTGCATAGAAGGCGACGTAACCCAGATCGAGAAGACCGGCGAGGCCCACCACGATGTTGAGGCCCCAGGCCAGCATCACATAGATGAGGATCTGAACGCCGAAATTATCGACCCATTTGAGCGATCCCTGCCAGCCCAGAAAGGTGACGATCAGGACCGGGTAGACAAAAAGGAAGGCAACGCCGAGGCGCGAGAAGTTGCGGCGCACGAAAGACGGGCTTTCGTCGACCGCAGCGGTCGGCTGTTTGCTCTTGGCAAGCTTGCGCGCCTCCAGCGTTGGCTGAAGGAATGCAACGAACAGGAAACGACCAACCGCAGCGAGCGCGACCATGACGACCAGTGCGCCCCAGCGCTGAACGAGCACCAGTTCGTTGTTGATGTTCTGATCGGTCTTGAAACCGATGATGAGGCAGAAGAGACCCAGAGCCAGAAGACCGGCGAAGAACCCTTCACGAATGGCCCGGCCAAAAAGGGAATCCGGGCGTGAACTCGACTGTGCAGCCATGATTAAACCTTTTCGACTTCAGGACGGCCAAGAATGCCGGACGGCATGAAGATCAGCACGATGGCGAGGATCGAAAACGCGGCAACGTCCTTGTAGTCGATCGAGAAATACGCCGACCACAATGCCTCGATGAGACCGATGAGCAAGCCACCGACCACAGCACCCGGAAGCGATCCGATACCGCCCAGAACTGCCGCCGTGAACGCCTTCACGCCGGGGATGAACCCGTCGGCAAAGGAAATCACGCCATAGAAGGAAAGGTAGAGCGTACCAGCCACCGCCGCGAGCATCGCACCCATCACGAAGGTGAGCGAAATGACCCGATCGACATTAATGCCGAGAAGCGCTGCCATTTTGCGATCCTGCTCACAGGCACGCTGCGCGCGACCAAGCGAGGTGCGATTGACGATATACCAGAAGATCGTCAGCAGCACGGCTGTCACCACGATGACCACAATCTGCTTCAGCGAGATCGTCACGTTGGTTCCCATGATATTGTAGGAACCGTTCAGCAGCTGAGGCACCGGCTTGTTACGCGGACCCTGCGTTACCTGTACGAAGTTGGACAAGGCAATCGACATGCCGATAGCCGTGATCAACGGTGCGAGGCGAAACGAACCACGCAGCGGCCGGTAGGCCACGCGCTCGATCGTCCAGCTCCACAAACCCGTCAGCAACATGGCGACGATCATCATCAGAAGAAGCATCAGCGCAATCGGCAATGCTCCAATGAAGGTTGTGATCATGAGAAAAACAATCAGCGCCATGAAGGCGCCGAGCATGAAGACATCGCCATGAGCAAAGTTGATCATGCCGATAATGCCATAGACCATCGTGTAGCCGATGGCGATCAGGCCATAGATCGAGCCGAGCGCGAGCCCGTTGATCACCTGCTGGAAGAAATATTCCATCGAGAAGCCACCCATTTTACCGCCCGGGATTTTATTGACGCATCTTTATTTCGTGCGCCTTCATTTTATTCCCGGCTCTTTACACCTAACGGCTGTATAGAGGAATGCAACCCCCTTTTGCCTCAGACAAAAGACTAAGGGCATCATCCCTCCACAAACTAGTTATGTCCCCTACTAAACGTCCTGTATATGTTTTTTTCTCCTACCCAGGACGCCTTATTCCATACTTTCTACATGGCCGAAAAGCCAAAAAATTGGGGGCCAGCATTAAAATTACCGACCGTACCCACTTTACGCGACCGTAAACCCATGTGCAAAGGGATCACGGTCGTCGATGAAGATCGTATTATATCCCGTCATGCGTGCCCAGCCCGCAATTGAAGGAATAATCGCCGGCAATGTGCGGTCCTGGCCTACAACTTCGGTAGCACGTTCCACACGGCCATGGAAAAGCGACCCGATGATGGATTCATGCACAAACTCGTCGCCGGGCTTCAATTTGCCCTTGGCAGCCAGTTGCGCCATGCGAGCAGACGTACCGGTTCCGCATGGCGAACGGTCGATTGCCTTGTCGCCGTAGAAGACGGCATTGCGGGCATGCGCTTCCGGATGTTTCGGCTTCCCAGTCCACAGAATATGGCTCAGACGGTTGATATCCGGCAGCAGCGGATGCTGGAATTTGTACTTCTCATTTAACCGCTCACGCAGTATCGGACTCCAGGCAATCAGCTGCAGCGCAGAATAATCTTCCATATCGGTGTAATTTTCTTGCGGCTCGACGATAGCGTAGAAATTGCCGCCATAAGCCACATCGACCTTGAGGTTGCCAAGGTCCGGGCATTCGACCTCAAGTCCTTCAGCATAAAGGAAAGCCGGAACATTGGTGAGACGAACGCGCTCGACATACTGGCCGTTCTGCTCATACTCGATCGCCACCAGACCGGCAGGCGTATCCAGATTGAGCTTGCCCGGTGTCTTCGGCGTCACCAGCCCCTGCTCTATCGCCATCGTCACGGTTCCGATGGTGCCGTGACCGCACATCGGCAGACACCCCGAGGTTTCAATAAAAAGCACCGCGACATCGCAATCAGGACGTGTCGGTGGGTAGAGAATGGAGCCGGACATCATGTCATGGCCGCGCGGCTCGAACATAAGACCAGTACGGATCCAGTCATACTCGCGCAGAAAATGCGCGCGCTTTTCCATCATGGTCGAACCTTCGAGGTTCGGCCCGCCGCCAGCCACGAGACGCACGGGGTTACCGCATGTATGTCCGTCGACGCAGAAGAAGGAATGTCTTGCCATGATGGTCAGTTCCGAAAACGTTGTGGCTTGAAAGGTTCAATGTCGATTGCAGGCGCGGCCCCCGTGATGAGATCACGGATAAGCCGCCCGGTTGCCGCCGATTGCGTGAGGCCGAGATGGCCGTGGCCGAAGCCGTAATAGATGTTGCCACCTGCCGAGGCCCGGCCGATGACCGGTACGGAATCCGGCATGGATGGCCGATAGCCCATCCACTGTCGCCCGCCCTCTGTCCGAAAGCCCGGCAGAAACATGGAAGCCTTCTTAAGCATGGCTTCAGATCGCGCGAAATTTGGTGGCAGGTCGAGCCCGCCGAATTCCACCGCACCACCGACACGCAGGCCGGTTTCCATCGGCGTGATGACAAAGCCATGGCCAGGAAAGGTCAATTGCCGTTTCACATCGAAACTGCCGACGGGCAGCGTCGTGTTGTAGCCGCGTTCCGTATCGAGCGGCACCGCATCACCAAAGCCCTTGGCAAGATCGCGAGACCATGCGCCCGCCATAAGGACAAGATGCGTCGTCTTGATTTTCGTTCCATCCTCAAGATGAACGCTCGTCGCGCCATGGCCCGGCTTTGCATTCGTGACCTTGGCCTGAAGGAAGCGCGCGCCCTTGCTCTGGGCATAAGCCCAGATCGCCTTGCCGAACAGTTTCGGATCGCTGACATTCTTCCAGCCGGGAACGAAAGTTCCGGCAACGAAACGCGGGCTCAGGCCGGGCTGCAGTTCGGCAAGCCGGTCACCGCGCACATGTTCATAGGCAATTCCGGCTTGTTCGCGAACATCCCAGCCCGGCTGTGAGGCAGCGAGTTCGGCTTCGCTTTCATAAAGCTCCAGATTGCCATTCTCGCGCAATCTTCCGCGCAGCCCTGCCCTGTCGATCAACGCCATCATCTCGCTGCCGGCAAGACGCATGATGTCAGCCTGCGCAATTGCAGTTTTCGCCAATGCATCCGCGCTGCTTGCGCGCCAGAAGCGGTAGAGCCACGGCACCATTTTGGGAAAATAGGAAGGACGGATCGTAAACGGACCAAGCGGGTCCATCAGCCAGCCTGGCACTTTGCGCATGACGCCCTTGGAGGCCAGCGGAAGAATGTCCGAAAAAGCGAGCGCCGCAGCATTGCCAGAACTGGTCTCTTCGCAAATGCCGGTTCTGTCGACGACCAAAACCTCGCGTCCAGCCTCGGCAAGCAGGGCGGCAGTGGCAACCCCGACAATACCGCCACCGATAATGAGAATATCCTGCTGACCCTGCGGATCAGATTTCATCTTGTGCGGCTCCCCACCGGATTCATTTTTGCCTATAGCCTTGCCAAAGAACCGGACAATGTCGACGCTTCGAGCAATTGGCATTCAGTATGTTCAATGCCAGCCTTTCGGCTCTGTCCATCGATTTTTTGGAATGACACTGTGCTGAAAGTTCGCCATCGCTTGAAAAAGCCACAAAGGCAAAGTTAGGGATCGACAAACTCAAATCACCTCATATTGATATATCAGAGATATATCTGTAAGATTGCACTATGTCAATCGTCGTAACCACAGGGCATGGACAGGCATGGAAGAAGCAAACGTTCGAGACAGGTTGACGCGGAGCCCGGCAAACATGCCGTTGGCGACCATGGATAGCTGGGGTAGCGAAAGCCTCGCCGAGCAAGCCTATCGCATTCTGGAGCGCTCCATCGTCACACTGGAACTCGAACCGGGCACCGTTGTCAACGAGCGCACGCTGATCGAGCTGACCGGTATGGGCCGCACGCCGATGCGCGAAGCCATTCAGAGGCTCGCCTGGGAAGGTCTCGTGGAAGTGCGTCCGCGCTCGGGCATTGCCATCGCGGCCATCGATCCGACGGATTTCATCAAGGTGCTGGATGCCCGCGAAGGTGTCGAGCGCGTTCTGGCGCGCGATGCCGCACGCTTTGGCAGCCCTCGCGATTATGAACGGCTTGAAGCCGCTGCAGCCGCCATGCGGCAGGCCATCCCCAACGAGGATGTGGCCCTGTTTCTCGATGCCGACAAGGCATTCGATATTGTTCTGGGCGCGGCGGCGAGCAATCCCTATGCCGCGCGTATTGCAGCCCCCCTGCAAACCCACAGCCGCCGCTTCTGGTTCCGCCTTCGCCCCTCGACCGGCATAGCCGGTTCTGCCAATGCCCATGCGACACTGATCGAGGCGATCGTCTCCCGTCAGCCGGAACGGGCCAGCGACACGGCCAGTGAACTGATGGCCTATCTGCGCACTCTTGCACCCTGACACCCGGCGTCCGACCAATATGGCTTTGTAGGGATGGACGCCCTCTCCTCAATGGTGTTCAACAAATCCATTCTGCCGCATTAGAGCGCGTTTCGATCTGATTGAATCAGATCGGCGCTCTAATCATTTGTTTTTACGCGCATCTTTTCCGAAAACCGTTTCACACTTTTCGGGATGCGTTCTAAGGCCGTCGGAAGGGCGTCCATCCCACAAGAACCAATCCCAATCAATGAGCCTTGTGTTCGCCCTGCTCCACTTCGGTCGTGACAGGCATGGCACTTTGGAAAAGTTTGGCACGGTTCTCGCCGCTCACGACAAGCGTTCCGACCAATCCGCGTGCCGCTCGCGACAGCGCGTGATCCACCAGAGTGTATTCGCCGGGAACTTCCAGCTTGATGTCGACCGCCGCCGCGCCTCCCGGTGGGACCGTAATTGTCTGGACATCGGATAGCGGCTCCGTCGTCAAGGAGCCCAGCTGATAAACCTTGTCGAAGATTTCTCCGATCACATGAAAGCTCGACGTCTTGTTGGGTCCGCCGACACCGAAGTAGATGCGTACGGTTTCGCCGACCTTCGCCGTCAGGGCATTGTCGCCTGTGAGTGCATTGGCAGCCCCGTTAAAGACATAGTACTCCGGGTCCTCCTTGAGCAGGCGTTCGACGCTCTCGGTCAGCTTCCCCTTGGATCCGTATGGCTGCGACGTGTAGAGCTCGCCCTGCATTACATAGAACTCCCGGTCAACGGGCGGCAGATCGTCTGCCGGCTCGACGAGGATCAGGCCATACATACCGTTGGCGATGTGATGTGCGGCCATTGGCACAGCACAGTGATAGACGTACAGCCCCGGTTTCAGCGCCTTGAACGAGAAGGCCTTGGTTTCGCCTGGTGCGGCATCGGTCGCCGCCGCTCCGCCGCCTGGTCCGGTCACAGCATGGAAGTCTACGCTGTGACGTTCGCTGCTGTCGGCCTTGTTGGAGAGCTCCACCAGGATCGTGTCACCTACTCGGGCGCGCACGAACGGGCCGGGGACCTTCTTGTTGAACGTCCAATAGTGGTAGGCTGCGCCGTCTGCGAGCTGTCCCGTCACCTCGACGGTATCGAGCTTTACCTTGATGGTCGCTGGCTCGCTTCTTGTAATTGGCGATGCCAGGTCATTCGCCGGACGGACAATGTTGAGTGGAGCTTTGACACTGCCGTTTTCCGCCGGATGCTCGTGCGAACCAGATGCGAGGGCTGATGTCCCGGTCACCGCCAGAAATGCGAGTGCCACGGCTGTGTACGAGGGTCTGGAAAGGCGTATCATGAGAACTCCTGAGCAATGGTGTTACTCAGGTATTCAAGACCTCACCGACCTTGCGATCTTTGATCTGCGACAAGGACGGCATGTCCTCGCAAGATCGTGATTGCCGGAGCATTTCCTGTTTCATTTGAATCGTTGGAAATACTCTATCTCTTTGTTCTTACGCATGTCTCCCAAAACCGGTTCCCACTTTGGGGAGACATGCACTAGGTGACCGGCTCACTGGAACGTAGCCAAACGTCAATTGCTACGAATTGAACAGATGCGCCGAAATTGTCATCACGGTTATCGTATCAGGTTGTAACGACGTAGCTGACACTGATGAAAACTTACGGCAAAACAACCCGATCAGTGGGTCTTGTTCATCGATTCTGACATTTTGCGAAGCACGTTGAGCGCGATGCTCAACTCCTCATCGGTTACACCTTCCAGCAAATCCTCGCGGACATCACCGGCGAGCTTCACGACCTGTTCAGCCAGAATCTTGCCTTCCGCCGTCATCACCACGCGCTTGGCGCGGCGGTCACCCTGAACGGTTTGCCGTTCGATGAATGACTGGCGCTCCAGACCGTCGAGCAGGCGGACCATAGTCGCATTCTCAATTTCCAGCGCTTCTGCCAGTTCTTTCTGGTAGAGGCCTTCCTGTTCCATCAAGGCAAGCAGGGTGCGCGCCCGCGCCAGGGTCAGGCCCCGTTCCTTCACACGCGCGTCGAAAACAGTGCGGAGCCTGCGATTAACCTTCGCCATGGCATCAATCATTTCAGCTTTAAGATCTGCCGTATCCATGCCAACCGCCTCATATATTAGTAAACTAATGATTACGGATTTGGATAAATCGCTGGCGAACTATTTTCAAGCGAACTTCCTGAACTCACGCAAGCGTGATGGGATTTAGCGGCAATATGACAGTTCTGCGAACAAATTCACTGGAGAGCAGATGATCTGAAAAAGAAAAAGCGGGCAAAAGCCCGCTTTCCCGAAAAACGATAGAATGCTGCCGATCAGGCTGGCATGATCGTTCCCTGCAGCGTCATCAGCTGGTGCAGGAAGATTTCCGCCTTGGTGCGGTGTTCGTTCGACGAAGCATCGTCCAGAGCCTTGCGGGCATGTTCAATGCGGCGCTGAATATCTGCCGGGTCGATATCGTCCACATGGGTCGCCGATTCGGCCAGAACGGTGCAACCCTGCGGGGTGATATCGGCGAAACCGCCGAAGACCACGTAGGAGTCGGACTTGCCGTCGGCAAGCTTCACCGAAACGACACCCGGCATGATCGTCGTCATCAGAGGCGAATGACCGGCGAGAGCCGTCAGATAGCCTTCGCTACCCGGAATGACGACTTCCGTCACCTGCGCGGACAGCAGGAGCCGTTCAGGCGACACGAGTTCGAATTGGAAAGCTTGAGCCATGGTTCTCACTTGAATTCAAAAGCACAATCCCGAAAACAAACCGACTTTCAGAACATGCTTAAACAAAATGATTGGCTTTCACGGCGGGCCTTGCGACCCACCGGGAAATTCAATTCATCAAGCAGCTTCAGCTGCCAGCTTCTTCGCCTTTTCGATCGCCTCTTCAATCGATCCGACCATGTAGAAAGCCGGTTCTGGAAGATGATCGTATTCACCTGCGCAAAGGCCCTTGAAGCCCTTGATGGTGTCGGCGAGGTCAACCAGCTTGCCTGGCGAACCGGTGAAGACTTCAGCAACGAAGAACGGCTGAGACAGGAAGCGTTCGATCTTACGAGCGCGCGCAACGGTCAGCTTGTCGTCTTCCGACAGTTCGTCCATGCCAAGGATGGCGATGATGTCCTGAAGCGACTTGTAGCGCTGAAGGATCGACTGAACCTGACGGGCAACGGCGTAGTGTTCTTCACCAACGATCATCGGATCGAGCATACGCGACGTGGATTCAAGAGGATCCACAGCCGGGTAAATACCCTTTTCAGCGATCGAACGGTTCAGCGTCGTGGTCGCGTCCAAGTGAGCGAACGACGTTGCCGGTGCAGGGTCGGTCAAGTCGTCGGCAGGAACGTAAATTGCCTGAACCGAAGTAATCGAACCCTTGGTCGTCGTGGTGATGCGTTCCTGCATCGCGCCCATGTCGGTTGCCAGCGTCGGCTGATAACCCACAGCGGAAGGAATACGGCCGAGAAGAGCTGAAAGTTCCGAACCAGCTTGCGTAAAGCGGAAGATGTTGTCCACGAAGAACAGAACGTCCTGACCCTTGTCACGGAAGTTTTCAGCAACCGTCAGACCCGACAGAGCAACACGAGCGCGCGCACCCGGAGGCTCGTTCATCTGACCGTAAACGAGCGCGGCCTTCGAGCCTTCACCGCCACCGAGCTTGTTAACGCCCGATTCGATCATTTCGTGGTAAAGGTCGTTACCTTCACGGGTACGTTCACCAACGCCTGCGAATACCGAGTAACCGCCGTGCGCCTTGGCGACGTTGTTGATCAGTTCCATGATGAGAACGGTCTTGCCGACGCCTGCGCCGCCGAACAGACCAATCTTGCCACCCTTTGCATAAGGAGCGAGAAGGTCAACGACCTTGATGCCCGTTACGAGGATTTCAGCTTCGGTCGACTGTTCGATATACTCTGGAGCTTCCTGGTGGATCGCGCGACGGGCAGTGGTCTTGATCGGACCAGCTTCGTCAACCGGCTCACCGATAACGTTCATGATGCGGCCGAGCGTTTCTTCGCCAACCGGAACCATGATCGGGTTGCCGGTGTCACGCACTTCGTGACCGCGAACCAGACCTTCGGTCGAGTCCATGGCGATGGTGCGAACAGTGTTCTCGCCCAGATGCTGCGCAACTTCAAGAACCAGACGGCTGCCGAGATTGTCGGTTTCCAGAGCGTTGAGGATCAGCGGAAGCTGACCGTCTTCGAACTGTACGTCGACAACAGCGCCGATGACCTGAGTGATCTTGCCGACTGCGCCGGTCTTTGCAGCCTTGGGAGCTGCATCGGACTTAGCGGCGGCTGTCTTCGCCGGAGCCTTTTTGGCTGGAGCTTTCGCCGCTGCTGGCTTCGCTTCGGCCGCGGCGGTAGTTTTCGGGGTCGCTGCTTTTGCCATCGATCCTTTACCTTCCGATTAGAGCGCTTCCGCGCCCGAAATGATTTCGATCAGTTCCTTGGTGATCTGAGCCTGACGCTGACGGTTATACGTGATCGACAACTTGTTGATCATGTCACCGGCGTTACGCGTCGCATTGTCCATCGCGCTCATCTTCGCACCCATTTCGCCCGCCACATTTTCCAGCAGAGCGCGGAAAATCTGGACCGAAATGTTGCGCGGGATCAGCGTACTCAGGATCGCCGCAGGATCAGGTTCGTACTCATAGATCGCATCGCCTGCAGTCTCCGCCTGCGCAACATCGCCAGCCGAAGCCGGAATGATCTGCTGTGCAGTTGGAATCTGTGCAATCACCGATTTAAATTCGGAATAGAACAGGGTGCAGACATCAAATTCGCCTTGTTCGAACAGCTCGATCACCTTGTGGCCGATCTGGTCGGCATGCACAAAAGCGAGCTGCTTGACTTCGCGCAAATTGACGTGGTCGATAATCAGAGAGGCAAACTCGCGACGCAGAATATCTGCGCCCTTCTTGCCGACCGTGATGATCTTGACCGTCTTGCCTTCAGCGAGGAGCTTGCGGGCATGATCGCGCGCCAGACGCGCGATCTGCGAGTTGAAACCGCCGCAAAGGCCACGTTCTGCGGTGCAGACGACGAGCAGATGCACGTCGTCCTTGCCCGTACCGGCCATCAAAGCCGGCGCATCTTCGCCGGTTACGTTCTGCGCGATATTTGCGAGAACGGCACCCATGCGCTGCGAATAAGGCCTTGCGGCTTCCGCGGCTTCCTGGGCACGGCGCAGCTTCGCCGCGGCGACCATCTGCATCGCCTTGGTGATTTTCTGCGTCGCCTTGACCGAGGCGATACGGTTTCTCAGATCCTTTAGTGAAGGCATCCGTTCATCCCGTCACAAAATTCAAGCGAAAGACTTGGCGAACGCGTCGACCGCTGCCTTGAGCTTTGCTTTGATGTTGTCGGTGAGCGCCTTTTCGTCGCGGATCGCATCCAGCACATCCTTGTGCTCGGTGCGCAGCGAAGAAAGAAGACCTGCTTCGAACTTGCCAACCTGGTTGACGGCGATCTTGTCGAGATAGCCATTCACGCCGGCGAAAATCACAGCAACCTGTTCTTCCGTCTTGAGCGGTGAGAACTGCGGCTGCTTGAGAAGCTCGGTCAGACGTGCGCCACGGTTCAACAAACGCTGGGTCGAGGCATCCAGATCCGAACCGAACTGTGCGAAGGCGGCCATTTCACGATACTGGGCGAGCTCGCCCTTGATCGAACCGGCGACCTGCTTCATGGCCTTGACCTGCGCCGAAGAACCAACGCGCGAAACCGACAGACCGACGTTAACAGCCGGACGGATACCCTGGTAGAACAGGTTGGTTTCGAGGAAGATCTGGCCGTCGGTGATCGAGATCACGTTGGTCGGAATGAAGGCGGAAACGTCGTTGCCCTGCGTTTCGATGACCGGCAGAGCCGTCAGCGAGCCAGCGCCGTTTTCGTCGTTGAGCTTTGCAGCGCGTTCGAGAAGACGGGAGTGCAGATAGAAAACGTCGCCCGGATAAGCTTCGCGGCCCGGAGGACGGCGGAGCAGAAGCGACATCTGACGGTAAGCGACAGCCTGCTTGGACAGATCGTCATAACCGATCAGAGCGTGCATCGAGTTGTCACGGAAATATTCGCCCATGGCGCAGCCCGCAAACGGAGCGAGATACTGCATCGGAGCCGGATCGGAAGCGGTAGCCGCAATAACGATCGAATATTCCAGAGCGCCGCGTTCTTCGAGAACCTTGACGAACTGAGCGACGGTCGAACGCTTCTGGCCGATAGCAACGTAAACGCAATAAAGCTTTTCGCTGTCCGGGCCGTTGTCGTGGATCGGCTTCTGGTTCAGGAAGGTGTCGAGAATGATAGCGGTCTTGCCGGTCTGACGGTCACCGATGACCAGCTCGCGCTGGCCACGGCCAACCGGGATCAGAGCGTCAACAGCCTTGAGGCCGGTCGACATTGGCTCATGAACCGACTTGCGCGGAATGATGCCCGGTGCCTTCACGTCGACGCGGCGACGCTCGGTAGCAACGATTGGGCCCTTGCCGTCGATCGGGTTGCCGAGAGCGTCGACGACGCGGCCGAGCAGGCCGGGACCAACCGGAACGTCAACGATTGCGCCGGTACGCTTGACGATGTCGCCTTCCTTGATGTCACGATCGGCACCGAAGATAACGACGCCGACATTGTCGCTTTCAAGGTTCAGCGCCATGCCGCGAATGCCACCAGGGAATTCGACCATTTCACCGGCCTGGACATTGTCCAGACCATAGACGCGGGCGATACCGTCGCCAACGGAAAGAACCTGACCGACTTCGGAGACCTCAGCCTCCTTGCCGAAGTTCTTGATTTGCTCTTTCAGGATAGCGGAAATTTCCGCGGCGCGGATGTCCATCAGCCGACCTCTTTCAGTGCAAGCTTGAGAGAAGAAAGTTTAGTGCGAAGGGACGTGTCGATCTGACGCGAACCCATCTTGACGATAAGACCGCCGAGGATCGACGGATCGACGGTGACATTGATCGTCACGTCCTTGCCGGCCACGCCCTTCAGCGTTGCCTTCAATTCGTTCTGCTGCGCAGCACTCAGTTCGTGCGCGGAGATGACATCGGCGGAGACTTCACCGCGATGTTCGGCAGCAATCTTGCGGAAAGCGGCGATGATGCCCGGCAGGGCGAAGAGACGACGGTTCCGCGCGACAACGCGCAGGAAATTTCCGACCAGACCCTTGATGCCCGCCTTGTCGGCGAGAGCGCCGATGGCGTGAAGCTGATCTTCCGAAGAAAATACGGGACTGGAAATCAGTCGCTTGAGGTCTTCGCTTCCGCTCAGAAGCGCCTCGAAACGGTCAAGATCTTTTTCCACAGCCGCAACGGATTTCGCGTCGAGTGCGAGCTCGAAAAGAGATCCGGCGTAACGCTGTGCGACACCTGAAATGAGCGAAGACGTTTCAGCCACGAACAACCTGCTCTCTACGTTGAAACCATCCTTTTGGGACCCAATCTTGTTCAGGACGCCAAACCGATGATTTTATTGAATGTTTCCGGAAAACCACTGACGCGCGAGCACGTCAACACCGAAATGTGATTGCCGTCTAGCATAGACGAACAGGACTCGCAACACGCGAATCCGGCACTTTTGTGTAAGATTTACCGCCTTTCGCGGTCAAAAAAGTCGCATCCACCGCAGCGACGCTATCTTCCCTTGCGCAGCCTGCACGTCAGACGTGCAGAACAGAGCTCTTTCCGATCAGGAAATGAAGCCGAAAGCGTAGAGCAGCGGACCTGCTGCAAGCACGAACTCCACCAGCGCTGCGAGACCGCCATAGAAGCGTCCGCCGCTCGGTCCGCCCTTGCGCCCACCCGCATCCGACATCATCGAAATGAAGCGTCCGAACAGCGCAAATCCCCAGACGGAACCCAATACGACCCAGAGGAATGGCTGCGCGAAAACGAGGCATCCGAGCCCCACGCCGAGATAGGGCCCAGCGAGCGTCGCACGGATGGAGCCGTAGCCTTCGGGACGGCCATTGATCGGCTGGAGCCGCAACAGCTTCATCGTTATGCCGGGCGCAAAAAGCATGACAAGACCAGCAAGCGCCGTGATGGCGGCAGAGCCCCAGGCAAGCCATTCTCCGGTCGTGGCAGGAAGATAGAATTCCATCGCAATTACCCTCGTCGTTTCTTGCCGTATAAGCATGTCTCCCAAAAGTGGGAACCGGTTTTGGGATCAAGACATGCGGAGAGATAATCAGATAGAATATTCCCCACAATCAAACCAAACTGGAAATCTGTAGCGGAATTTCCGGCGATCTTCCACGCCTTTGCATCTCAAAGGCATGTCAAAGGAAGCTTTGCGGATCGATATCCACCTGCACCCTTATCGAGCCTTTTTCCTTCGGCCCGTTGGCAAGCAAGACGCGGATAAATCCTTGAATGTCGGCGCGTTTGGTCCCGTGCACGAGAATGCGGAAACGGTGTCTTCCCCGCACGAGCGCAAGCGGTGCCTCGGCGGGCCCGAGCACGGAAATCTCCGGGGATGAGGGTGCCGCACGGCGAAGCGCACGCGCATGATTTTCGGCATCGGGCCGGTTGTCCGCGGAAATAATCAACGCGGCGAGCCGCCCGAAAGGCGGCAAAGTACTGCGTTCGCGCTCCTCAATTTCACGGGCGTAGAATGCGTCTGCGTCGCTGCTGACGATTGCCCGCATCACCGGATGATCCGGCTGGTAGGTCTGGATCAGTCCGAGGCTCTTGCGACCGGTTCGACCGGCGCGTCCCGTCACCTGATTGAGAAGCTGGAAGGTGCGCTCAGCCGCGCGGGGATCGCCATTGGCAAGCCCCAGATCGGCATCCACGACACCCACCAATGTCATGTTGGGAAAGTTATGCCCCTTGGCAACAAGCTGCGTGCCGATCACGATATCCGCCTCGCCTTTTGCGATAGCATCGAGTTCCAGCCGCAGCCGCTTCACGCCGCCTGCCATATCAGACGAAAGAACTATGATTCGCGCTTCGCTGAACGTTGCCGCGACTTCTTCCGCGATGCGCTCCACACCCGGACCGCAGGCGACCAGATGATCCAGGGTGCCGCATTCGGGACAAGCCTCCGGCACCGGCTCATGATAGCCGCACTGATGACACATCAGCTGCCCGCGAAAACGATGTTCCACGAGCCAGCTTGAACATTGCGGACATTGAAAGCGGTGGCCGCAGACCCGGCACAAGGTCAAAGGCGCGTAACCGCGCCGGTTGAGGAACAAAAGCGCCTGCTCTCCGCGTTCCACCGTCCTGCCGACAGCTTCGGTCAGTGCGGGCGACAAAAACCGGCCCGGCGGTGGCGGAGAACGCCGCATGTCGATGGTCTTCAGATCGGGCAGTGCGGCTTCCGCATAGCGACCATAAAGCTTGATTCGCTTGTAACGCCCCTGCTCCGCATTGACCTGACTCTCGATGGATGGCGTGGCCGATGCCAGCACCACCGGAAAGCCGCTGATATGGCCGCGCACCACCGCCATGTCGCGCGCATTGTAGAAGACCCGGTCTTCTTGTTTGTAAGCCGGATCATGTTCTTCATCGACAACGATCAGCCCCAGTTCCTTGAAGGGCAGAAAGAGCGCCGACCGCGCCCCTGCCACCACCCGCACCGTACCCTCGGCAATCTGCCGCCAGACGCGCTCCCGGGTGCGGGGTGCAAGGTCGGAATGCCATTCGGCAGGCTTTGCCCCAAAACGATCGTGGAACCGGTCGAGAAACTGTTGTGTCAGCGCGATCTCAGGCAGGAGAATCAGCACCTGCTTGCCTTGCTCGATCGCCTTGGCAACGGCTTCGAAATAAACCTCGGTCTTGCCCGATCCGGTCACGCCATCGAGCAGTGAAACCGAAAAACAATCGGCTTCGACAGCTTCCGACAGCATTTCAGCCGCCGCCTGCTGGTCTTCCGAAAGCGTGGCCCGTGCATAGTCGATATCGGGCTTTGCCACCACGGCTGGCGGCGGTAGCATGACTTCCTCGAAAATACCTTGCGTCTTCAACCCGTCCACGACCGTCATGGAGACACCCGCCGCATGGGCAAGGCCGGATCTGGTCCATGCAAGCCCGTCGCGGGCAAGCTCCATCACCCGCGACCTCGCTTCGGTCATACGCTCCGGCTCACCGCCGGAATAGCGAAGACCCGGCACCGATGGTTCGGGATCAAATGCAGCTGGCACACGCAGGACCATGCGCGCCACCATGCCTGGCGGCGAAAGAGTGTAGTCAGCTGCCCAGCGCATGAAGCGCAGCATGTCGGCTCCCACCGGCGGGCAGTCGAAAACTTCGGAAATCGCCCGCAACTTTCTGGCGTCAACGGCGTCGGTTTCCCCCTCACAGACGATCCCCGCCACCTCACGAGGTCCGAGCGGCACGCGCACGATCGATCCGGGCTGGACGTTCATCCCTTCCGGAACCATATATGAATAAGGCCGCTCCGCGGGCATGGGCACGAGTACGGGAACGACCCGTGGTGCGAGCTCCGGAAACAGACCAGAAATGGGGTTTGCAATATCGTGCGAATCTTTCGACATGATCGCGTGACCTTGGCGCGGCTTTGCGCTAAAGAAAAGCCACCTTCCGGGAATTAAATGGTTTTAAATTCCTCAAATCCACCCGCGCTCATTATGGAGGAACGCTGTTATGAAGTTTTTCGTGGACACTGCGGACGTCAAGGAAATCCGCGAGCTCAACGACCTTGGGCTGGTCGATGGCGTGACCACCAACCCGTCCCTCATCCTGAAGTCGGGTCGTGACATTATCGAAGTGACCAAGGAAATCTGCAACATCGTCAAGGGCCCGGTTTCTGCCGAGGTTGCCGCGACCGAATATGAGCAGATGATGAAGGAAGCGGCCGTCATCGCCAAGATCGCTGACAATATCTGCATCAAGCTGCCTGTAACCCTCGACGGACTGAAAGCCTGTAAGGCTCTGTCTTCTGATGGTCACAAGGTCAACATGACGCTCTGCTTCTCGGCCAATCAGGCGCTTCTGGCAGCCAAGGCCGGCGCGACCTTCATTTCGCCGTTCATTGGCCGTCTCGACGATACCGGCATCAACGGCATGGAGCTGATTGCCGAAATCCGCACGATTTACGACAATTACGATTACCGCACCGAAATTCTTGCCGCTTCGGTTCGCACCGTCAATCATGTCAAGGAAGCAGCCCTCATCGGCGCCGATGTCGTGACCGCGCCTCCGGCAACGCTCAAGGCACTGGTCAAGCATCCGCTGACCGACAAGGGCCTCGAAACCTTCCTCGCCGATTGGGCGAAGACCGGTCAGAAGATCGCCTGATCGACGATTTTCAGAGACATGAAAAGGCGGGCCATCGGCTCGCCTTTTTTATTCCAGCACCGTTTCCCCGTCCTGCTTGCTCACCCGGATCGGTCTTGCGCCGCATTGCTCCGCAATGGCACTGGCAAGGGCGGCTGAATGAGTCACCACCCATATCTGGCTGCGTTCGGATGCCTGCGCGATCATGCGGGCAAGTGACGGGATCATATCGGGATGCAGGCTTGCCTCCGGCTCGTTGAGCGCGATCAGTGGCGGCAGGCGATAGGAAAGCAGTGCACCCGCCAGAGCCAGCAGGCGAATCTGTCCATCGGACAATTCTCCGGGGCGAAATGTTCGCGGCGGGAAAGCCGGGAAATTCAGGCCGAAAGTCGCCGTTTCTTCCGGATAGGGAACGACCAGCTTGGCACCCTCCAGCGCGTCGGCAACCAGACGATCAAGGTCGACCGTATCCTGCCGGATATGGGCAAGCGTGGCAAAGACGGAGGCAAGATTGCCACCGTCCTCGTCCAGCATCGCAGCAGTTGCGGCTATGGACGGCTGACGCACCGGCGCATCACGGTCGCTTCGAAAACCGTGGTAAAAGCGCCAGCCACGTATCTGCGCGGAAAGATCGCCTATCTCCGGATAATGGCCGGATTGCCCAAGCACTGCCAACCCGCTTTCCGAAGTCAGCAGGCGCGCCGGGTGCTCCATGCGCCGCCCTTCCCCGTCCCGCGCGAAAACCGCAGGTCCGCGCCGATCCATCAGATCCACGGGGCGACGACCGGTATCGAGATTGAGCTGTTCTTCCTTGATCTGCGGCTCGAAGGGAAAGGCACCGGAAACCGGCGGCGGCAGACCTGCCTCGACACGATAGGAAAGACGCGAGGCGAGCCGCTCGTCTTCAAAGTCCGCTTCCAGAATGATGCGCGCCGATTCGTGCTTGCGGCGATTGCCGCTCCACATGGCCGATTGCATCCCGCCTTCGCGCACCACTTCAGTAGAGAGATTGCCCTCCGCCGCCGCCTTCACCAGTTGCAACGCCCGATAGAGATTGGATTTTCCGGCACCATTCTCGCCAACGAAAACCGTCACCTGTCCGAGATCAAACCGGACGGAACGCAGCGAGCGATAGCCTTTGGCAGAAAACGAAACGAGACGCATGGTTTGATCGGGCCCCTGCAAATGAAAAGGCGGCGTGAAATCCACACCGCCTTTATAGCCGCCTGTCAATTTGAGACTAGAGCATTTCCAGTTTAAATTTAATCGTTGAAAATACTCTATCTTTTTGTTTTTACGCATTATCCTACGCAAAACCGCTTCGCACTTTTGCTGGAAATGCTCCAGCTTATTCCCACTTCATCTCGCCCTTGATGACCTTTGCACCGAGTTCCAAGCTGCTTTCACCGCCAAGATCAGGATAACGCTTCTTCATTGCTGCGATCAGTTCGCCGCTATCCTTGGCTTTCGCCGCTTCCTCGTCGAAGGCCGCGATATAATCGCGGGTGAACTTGATTGCCGAAACATCCGTCGCCGAACCGGGCTTCATATGCGCCGGAACAACCACTTCAGGATTGCGTGCAGCAATCGTATCGAGATTTCTGATCCATGCCTCACGCTGGGCAAGATCGGGCGTATCGGCAAGCCAGACATGCTCGCCTGCCGTTATCAGAACACCGCCAAACACCGCCTTCAATGAAGGCACCCAGAGATAACGCCTGTTCGTCATGCCTTCGGCGGGAACGATTTCAATCTCATTGCCCTCAAGCTCCAGCGCCTTCACATCGGAAGCTTCGGGAATAACGACATCCGACAGTTTCTGCGGGCCATTGTCCTTGAGTTGCGGACCCCAGACCTTCAGTTTCGCCTCGATATTACCCTTGATCGCATCGACCGTTTCAGGGGCTGCGATGATGCGCGCATCAGGAAAGACGGCCTTGATCGGGCCAAGGCTGAAATAATAGTCCGGATCGCTCTGGCTCACATAGATCGTGGTCAGCTTCTTACCCGTTTCCTTGATCTTCTCGGCAACCGCCTTGCCGTCCGAAAGCGTGAAGCCGCCATCGAGCAGGATGGCTTCCTTGTCTCCGGTCAGAAGGACAGGCGTACGATTGAAGCCATTCTCATCCGCCTGGAAATATTGCCATTGCAACGGCGCTGTCTTTTCCTGTGCCATCGCAGGACCGGCAACCGCCAGCCCGGCCAAAATCGCGAGACTGCCCATCGTCATGGAAAACCGCTTCATCCAACTACTCCTGTAAAAACTGGTTTGAACCAGCGGACGCATCATGCGCCCGCAGAAGCATTCAGGTTGCCAATCACTTCATGAAAAACAAGAAGACACATGAATGTTGGCAAGGCACAGCAATGTTACCCTTCTGAATTTACTGCAATTTTTCTAGTATCTAAAACAAAAAAAGCGGCACCTTGCGGCACCGCTTTTCGATGTCAGGTCGAAGCCCAATCAGAGCTTCGACAATTTCTGCGCCAGAGCGAGGAACACCTGTTCGGCAAGTTCTTCGGCAGCGCGCTTGCGCGCATCGCGTTCAGCACGAAGGTTTGCGAATTCCTGACGCGGACGGTCGAAGGAAGCGCCAACCGTGCGGGTGCCTGCGGCAAGCGGCTTGCCGTCCTTGTCACGCAGCACGAAGTTCGACGTCGCCTTGACGATACCAGCCGATGGACGGCCTGTACGGTCGGTCTGATCGCCAATATCCACACTCACCGCGGAGATCGTATTGCTGCTCAGGCCAAGACCAAGCCGATAGGTCGGGTTGGCCGGTTCACCGGCACCACCGCCAAGCAGGAAGATCAGGCGATTGCGGACCTGCTGCTGAAACACATCGCCGGCCGGATCGATGGCCACCGAAGCAAGCTTGGTGCGCATGTCCGGCGTCACGCTGCCGCCTATGGTTCCACCGGCACCAGCGCCGGAGGAGTAAAGCGGCTGCACGGTGCATCCAGCCATCAGAACCGCGGCCCCGAGTGCGAAAAACGCAACCCGGAAAGCTTTGATTGCGGAGAAAAAGCGGTCAGGCAACGACATTGACGATCCTTTGCGGCACCACGATAACCTTCTTCGGCGAGCTCCCGTTGAGCGCAGCCTTGACGAAGTCAAGTTCGAGCACCGCCTGCTGGATGCTAGCTTGATCAGCGTCGCGGGCGATTGTCAAATCCCCACGCTTCTTGCCGTTGATCTGCACCGGCATAACGATCTCGTTTTCCACCACCAATGCCGGATCGAATTCCGGCCAGGCACTGCGGGCAACCAGCGTTTCACGACCGGCAATCTTGCCGCCAAGTACGGCCAGGCACTGTTCAGCCAGATGCGGCATCATCGGCGCCAGCATCAGGATGAGCTTTTCGGTGACGTCACGGACGGCACTCTTCAACTCGTCATCCGCATTGCCCGAAGCCACCTGCTGCAGGGATGCAGCAGCCGTGTTGACCAGCTCATAAAGACGGGCAACGCCACGGTTGAAGGCGAGCTTCTCGATATCGTCACCGACAGCCTTGACCGCCTTGTGCGCAGCCTTGGAAACAACAAGGGCTTCACCCTGCGTCCCGGTCTTGGGCGCAACGTCCTTCAGATGTTCGGCAGCTTCCGCCACCAGACGCCAGACGCGCTGCACAAAACGATGGGCGCCTTCGGCACCGGCTTCCGTCCAGATCACGTCACGCTCGGGTGGCGAATCAGACAGCATGAACCAGCGCGCGGTATCAGCACCGTAGGAAGCGATAATGTCATCCGGATCGACAACATTCTTCTTCGACTTCGACATCTTCTCGATGGAACCGATTTCCACCGGCTCGCCTGTCGAGAGCAGGGCCGCGCTGCGCTTGCCGTCGGTTTCCTCGATACGAATGTCGGCAGGTGCCACCCACTGGCCGTTGGCCTTGTAGGTTTCGTGCACCACCATGCCCTGCGTAAACAGGCCCTTGAACGGCTCGTCGATGCCGACGTGACCGGCCACCTTCATCGCGCGGGTGAAGAAACGCGAATAGAGCAGATGCAGGATCGCGTGTTCGATACCGCCGATATACTGATCGACCGGCAGCCAGTGATCGGCGACCTTGCGGTCGGTCGGTTCGTTTTCCCATGGTGCCGTAAAGCGCGCATAGTACCAGGACGAATCGACGAACGTGTCCATCGTATCGGTTTCACGACGCGCATCGGCACCGCATTTCGGGCACTTCACATGGCGCCATGTTGCATGACGGTCGAGCGGATTGCCCGGACGGTCGAACTCGACATCGTCCGGCAGCTTGACCGGCAGATCGGCGCGCGGCACCGGATTGACGCCACAGCTTTCGCAATGGATCATCGGGATCGGGCAGCCCCAATAGCGCTGGCGCGAAATGCCCCAGTCACGCAGACGGAACTGCACCTTGCGGCTTGCCTGCGGGCTGTTGCCGAGACTGGTCTGTTCCAGACGGTTCGCCACCTCATTGAAGGCCGCTTCCGGCGTCATGCCGTCGAGGAAGCGTGAGTTGATCATCACGCCATCGTCGGTATAGGCCGTTTCGCCGATGCTGAAGCCTGCCGCATCCTCGCCCTTCGGCATAACGACAGGCGTAACCTTCAATTTGTACTTGTTGGCGAAATCCAGGTCGCGCTGATCATGCGCCGGGCAGCCGAACACCGCGCCCGTGCCATATTCCATCAGGACGAAATTGGCGACATAGACCGGCAGTTCCCAGTTCTCGTCGAACGGATGCTTGACCTTGACGCCAGTATCGAAACCCTTCTTTTCAGCGGTTTCAAGCGCTGCAAGCGAGGTGCCGTGCTGGTGGCATTCTTCGATGAAGCCGGTCAGCGATGCATTGTTTTCGGCAAGCTTCTTGGCCAAAGGATGATCGGCGGAAATCCCGACAAAAGCCGCACCGAACAGCGTGTCGGGGCGTGTGGTATAGACTTCGACTTCCGAGAAACCTTCCGGCGCCGTCTTGCCGTCGAGCGTGAAACGAACCTGTAAGCCTTCCGACTTGCCGATCCAGTTGCGCTGCATCAGGCGGACTTTTTCCGGCCACTGGTCAAGCGTGTCGAGACCGGCCAGCAATTCCTCGCTGAAATCGGTGATCTTGAAGAACCATTGCGTCAGTTCGCGCTGTTCGACCAGCGCGCCCGAACGCCAGCCCCGACCGTCCACCACCTGCTCGTTGGCAAGCACGGTGTTGTCGACCGGGTCCCAGTTGACCTTGGAGGTCTTGCGCGTCACCAGACCTTTTTCGAAAAGATCGATGAACAGCATCTGCTGACGATGATAATATTCCACATCGCAGGTCGCGAATTCACGCGCCCAGTCGAGCGAAAGCCCCATCGATTTGAGCTGGCTGCGCATCGTGGCGATGTTCTGGTAGGTCCATTCTTTCGGATGAACCTTGTTCTGCATCGCTGCATTTTCCGCAGGCATGCCGAACGCGTCCCATCCCATCGGATGAAGCACGTTGAAACCCTTGGCGCGCTTGTAACGGGCGACAACGTCACCCATCGCATAGTTGCGCACATGGCCCATATGGATGCGCCCCGATGGATAGGGGAACATCTCGAGCACATAATATTTCTCGCGGCTGTCGCTATTGTCGGTTTCGAAGGTCCGGTCTTCTTCCCAGACTTTCTGCCAATGAGCTTCCGCCACGCGCGGATTATAACGTTCGGCTGCCATGACCGTATTTACTCGTACGAAGGTGATGCAATAAGGAGAGTCGATGTTTAATGGCGACCTTCACCACGTATTGGCGAAAGCGTCAACCTTTTGCGGATGAAAAGCCTGAAAGCGAGAGTTTCATGTCAGATATCGTAGCGAACCTGAACACGGTCAAGGCCGCAATCGCCAATGCCGAAGAGGAAGCACAGCGCGACAAGGCTTCCGTGACGCTCGTCGCCGTATCGAAAACCTTCGATGCCGAAGAAATTCGCCCGGTCCTCGACGCAGGCCAGCGCGTCTTCGGTGAAAACCGCGTGCAGGAAGCACAAGCCAAATGGCCTGGACTGCGCGACGATTATTCCGGCATCGAACTGCATCTCATCGGCCCGCTGCAATCCAACAAGGCCGCCGATGCCGTCGCCCTCTTCGATGTCATCGAAACCGTCGACCGCGAAAAGATCGCCGCAGCTCTCGCTGTCGAGATCAAAAAGCAGAACAAGGCCCCAAAGCTCTACGTGCAGGTGAATACCGGACTTGAAGAACAGAAAGCCGGCATTGCGCCGAAGGAAGCCGTCGCCTTTGTCGAGCGCTGCCGCAAGGAACACGGCCTCGCCATCGAGGGGCTGATGTGCATCCCGCCTGCGGATGAAAATCCGGGGCCGCATTTCGCGCTTCTGGAAAAGCTCGCCCGCGAGGCACAGGTCGAAAAGCTCTCCATGGGCATGTCGGGCGATTATGAAACCGCCATCGGTTTCGGCGCGACATCGGTGCGTGTCGGCTCGGCCATCTTCGGCGGACGGAGCTATGCCAACCCCACCTGAATTGTCACCCCTACTGTTTGTTCTTGTCGCATTATCCTACGCAAAACCGCTTCACACTTTTGCTGGAAATGCTCCTAATGCAGGACGATCTCGCCCTGCACATTCCTCCAGTCCGAGGGGCCAAGCAGCCGGAAATGCGTATAGCTGACCGAATGCAACGGCCCGTCGATTTCCCGATTCCAGAATTCGATGAAATGATTGAGCACCGGAAAATCGGGCGCGAGGTCATAATCCTGCCAGACGAAAAGCTGCAGCAGATGCGGGTGATCAGGCAAGTGGTAGAAAACTTTCGCCGTCGTCAGACCATAACCGGCGAGCTGGAGTTCGAAGGCTGACTTTGCGTTCAAAGCGGACGTCGTCATGGCGATTTCCCCTTTTTGTGAAGAGCCTTATTGTCAGGCTCCTGAATAGGAGATAATCACTCCAAATGGTTTTTAAACTGTAAAAACAATATATTAGCACCATTCGACAGCGAGTGCTGCCAGTTGCTATTTCTGACGATGCGTCATTGTGGATCCTAGACGCGCCGATTGTCTAATTTACCTTGCCCGCAATGGAAGGTAGACAGGGCACCCGATGGTCTCGCCTTTCACGGTGGACCGTCTCATCCGGCGGGAGGTGCCGGTCAGTTTTTGGGTGCATTTATACGAGCGGGATATCGTCCGGCTCGCGGAATGCTGAAGGAGGAAATCATGTCGGAAAAGCTTTACCCGGTCCTTGCCGAGGCAAAGAGAAACACGCTCATCGACAACGCAACCTATCTCGAATGGTATCAGGAAAGCGTGAGCGACCCGGACAGCTTTTGGGCAAAGCACGGACGGCGCATCGACTGGTTCAAGCCCTTCACCAAGGTCAAGAACACCGATTTCAACGGCGACGTATCCATCAAATGGTATGAGGACGGCGTTACCAACGTTTCCTATAACTGTATCGACCGCCACCTGAAGAGCCGTGGTGATCAGGTTGCGATCATCTGGGAAGGCGACAATCCCTATATCGACAAGAAGATCACCTATCGCGAATTGCATGAGAATGTCTGCCGCCTCGCCAATGTGCTGAAGAAGCACGGCGTTAAGAAGGGCGACCGTGTCACGATCTATCTGCCGATGATCCCGGAAGCGGCTTATGCGATGCTGGCCTGCGCGCGCATCGGCGCTGTGCATTCCGTCGTCTTCGCCGGTTTCTCACCGGAAGCACTTGCCGGTCGTATCGTCGACTGCGAATCCACTTTCGTCATCACGGCCGACGAAGGCGTGCGCGGCGGCAAGCCGGTTCCGCTGAAGGAAAACACCGATACCGCCATCGACATTGCGGCCAAGCAATATGTCATGGTCAACAAGGTTCTCACCGTGCGCCGCACCGGCGGCAAGGTAAGCTGGGGACCGGGCCGCGATCTCTGGTATCATCAGGAAGTTGCTAGCGTCGAACCGACCTGCGACCCGGAACCGATGAATGCGGAAGACCCGCTCTTCATCCTCTACACCTCCGGCTCCACCGGCAAGCCGAAGGGCGTGCTGCACACAACCGGCGGCTATCTCGTCTATGCATCGATGACGCATCAATATGTCTTCGACTATCATGACGGCGACATCTACTGGTGCACGGCGGATGTGGGCTGGGTGACAGGTCACTCCTATATCGTCTACGGCCCGCTCGCCAACGGCGCGACGACATTGATGTTCGAGGGTGTGCCCAACTTCCCCGATCAGGGACGTTTCTGGGAAGTCGTCGACAAGCATCACGTCAATATCTTCTACACTGCGCCTACGGCCATCCGCGCCCTGATGGGCGCCGGCGATGAATTCGTCACCCGCTCGTCGCGTTCGACGCTGCGCCTGCTCGGTTCGGTTGGCGAGCCGATCAACCCGGAAGCCTGGGAATGGTATTACAACGTCGTTGGTGACCAGCGGTCGCCGATTGTCGATACATGGTGGCAGACGGAAACCGGCGGCATTCTCATCACCCCGCTGCCCGGCGCAACCGACCTCAAGCCAGGTTCGGCAACACGACCGTTCTTCGGCATCAAGCCGGAACTGGTCGATAATGAAGGCGCTGTCATTGAAGGTGCGGTGGACGGTAATCTCTGCATCATCGACAGCTGGCCGGGCCAGATGCGCACGCTTTACGGCGATCACAAGCGCTTCATCGAAGCCTACTTCTCGACCTATAAGGGCAAGTACTTCACCGGCGACGGCTGCCGTCGCGACGAAGACGGTTACTACTGGATCACAGGCCGCGTCGATGACGTGCTCAACATTTCCGGCCATCGCCTCGGCACGGCAGAAATCGAATCGGCACTCGTCTCGCATCACTCGGTTTCAGAAGCCGCTGTCGTGGGCTATCCGCATCCGATCAAGGGACAGGGCATCTATTGCTACGTCACGCTGATGACCGGCGAAGCAGTTCAGGACGAAGACGCCCTGCGCAAGGAGCTGACCCAGCACGTGCGCAAGGAAATCGGTCCTATTGCCACGCCGGACAAGATCCAGTTCTCGCCGGGCCTGCCGAAAACCCGCTCGGGCAAGATCATGCGCCGCATCCTGCGCAAGATCGCCGAAGACGAGTTTGGTGCACTGGGCGATACCTCGACGCTGGCCGATCCGGGCGTCGTGGACGACCTGATCGAAAATCGCCAGAACAAGAAATAATAAAAAGCCCCGGGAAACCGGGGCTTTTTTAACAACGCGGTCTGAGAAGGCGCCCAAGTTTGATGAGATTGTCGTCCTGCTGAGACGAAAATCGTGATCTTTGAGAACCGGAGCGGAGTGTACTTAAAAGTACATGAGCACCGGAAGCGCAGAAGAGCGCGATTTGCAGGCCAGCAGGGCGACAATATCCCAAACTTATTAGAAATCGATCGACCGACCCTTGATCTCCCAATCGCCGAAACGGGCGGGGTCCTTGCCGCCGCGACCACCGATTTCGCGGGGCGCTTCGTTTGCCTTTTCGGCAGCGCGGCGCGCTTCAGCTTCCTTCAATGCGCGCTGGGCAGCAGGCGGCAGGTCTTCGAACGTGCGCTTGTCGACGTTTTGCGGGCTTTCGGTTTTTTCGCTCATCGGTCACAATCCCGTTCTCGGTTTTTGCTTCGAACATTGAAGCAAAGCCTGTTCATACCCATCATATAGGCAGAAAGGCTTGCCGTGCAAAACCCTTGCGGGTCATGCAGCCTAGGATTTGGAGACCGCCGCAGATGAATATGACAAAAACTGCCATGCTGATCGCCCTCATGACGGTCATGTTCATGAGCATCGGCTATTTGCTGGGCGGCGGCGGCGGCATGATGATTGCGCTTGTGATTGCAGTCACCATGAACCTGTTCGGCTACTGGAACTCCGACAAGATGGTGCTGCGCATGTACAATGCGCAGGAAGTGGATGAGCGCAGCGCACCGGACTATTACCGCATGGTGAGTGGGCTCGCCGCCAATGCGGGCCTTCCGATGCCGAAGGTCTACATTATCCATGAAGACCAGCCGAACGCTTTTGCCACGGGCCGCAATCCCGAAAATGCTGCCGTTGCAGCCACGACTGGCCTCCTCAACCGCCTGACGCCGGAAGAAGTCGCAGGCGTGATGGCGCACGAGCTGGCGCACGTCCAGAACCGCGACACACTGACCATGACCATCGTCGCAACGCTTGCCGGTGCCATATCCATGCTCGGCAATTTTGCCTTCTTCCTGGGCGGCAATCGCGAGAACGGCAACGGCATTATGGGTGTGGTCGGCACCATTCTCGCCATGATCGTCGCGCCCTTTGCCGCGATGATCGTGCAGATGGCCGTCAGCCGCACCCGCGAATATGCCGCCGACAAGCGCGGTGCGGAAATCTGCGGAAATCCGCTGTGGCTGTCCTCGGCGCTGGGCAAGATCGCGCGCGGCGCCAAGGCCATCCCGAACGAGGAAGCCGAACACAACCCGGCAACCGCGCATATGTTCATCATCAATCCCTTGAGCGGACGTGGTGCGGACAATCTTTTCTCGACACACCCTGATACCGATAACCGCATCGCCGCACTTGAACAGATGGCTGCCGAAATGGGCATCCGCTCCGCTGGAATGGCACCGCGTGCCGCTGCCCCTTCCCAAAGCAGCGGTCCATGGGGTAATGCAGGCGGTAACAGCAATGGCGGTTCCGGTTATCGGGGGCCGTGGTCCTAAATAAAGTAGAACAGTGTGAACGATAAAAAGCCCGCGCCGAAGCGTGGAAATAAAAAGCCGCAAATGAACACCAATGCCGCAGACCTGCGCCCCGGTCTGGCGGCGCGTTTGTGTGCGGCACGCCTTCTTGGCGCGGTAATCGAAAAGAACACCTCGCTCGACGGCCTGACCGACAATACGCACGGCCATCCGCAATATCTGGCGCTGGAGCCGCGCGACCGCGCGCTGGTTCGCGCCATTCTGGGTTCTGCGCTCCGCAATCGCGGCAGCATCGAACGCGCCATCAACAAGCGTCTGGACCGGCCATTGCCGGAAAACGCCGTGGCGCTGAAACATCTTCTGCATGTCGCCATCGCCCAGATTTTCTATCTCAATCTGCCCGATCATTCCGCCGTCGATCTGGCGGTGGAAGCGGCCAATGCCGATCCGCGCAATCGCAAATATGCCGGTCTCGTCAATGCGCTGCTGCGTCGCCTTTCGCGCAACAAGGAACGTGCTCTCGCCCACACGCTTGAGCCCGAAACCAATGTGCCGGAGTGGTTTGCCAAAAGCATCACCGACGCCTATGGCGCGGAAAAAGCAGCAGCCATTCTTGCCATGCATGCCTATGAGCCGCCGATCGATTTCACGGTCAAGGGTGACGCAAAGGCATGGGCCGAAAAGCTCGGTGGCGTCGCACTGCCCAACGGTTCGGTGCGCCTGCAAACGGTCGAAGGCAATCTCACCGACCTGCCCGGCTTTGCCGAAGGCGACTGGTGGGTGCAGGATGTGGCCGCGAGCCTGCCTGCGCGCCTGATGGGTGATATCAAGGGCAAACGGGTTGCCGATCTGTGCGCCGCCCCCGGCGGCAAGACGGCGCAGCTCGTACTTCAGGGCGCCAATGTGACCGCGCTCGACCTTTCCGAAAATCGGCTGAAGCGCCTGCGCGGCAATCTGGAACGTCTCGGCTTCGAGGCGAAGACCGTTGCCACCAATCTGATGGATTTCCAGCCGGACGAACTGTTCGATGCCGTGCTTCTGGATGCGCCCTGCTCTTCCACCGGCACTGTGCGCCGTCATCCGGATGTGCCTTGGACCAAGACGCCGCAGGACATAGCAAAGCTTGCCGAACTTCAGGGCAAACTTTTGGCGCACGCGGCCACTCTGGTCAAACCCGGCGGCGTAATCGTCTTTTCCAATTGTTCGCTGCACCCGCTCGAAGGCGAGGAAATGGCACGCAAGGCAGCGGAAAATCCGTTGCTGGAACCTTTCCCGATCACGGAGCAGGATTGCCCCAGTCTGAACGGGCTTCTGGATGGGCTGGTCACAGCAGAAGGCTTTCTGCGATCCACTCCGGCAGACTTGCCGCCGGATCGTTTTGAAGGCAATCCGCACATGGCTGGCATGGACGGCTTCTTCGCGGCCCGCTTCAAGCGCCGGGCCTGAGACCGGATATAAGCAAACAAATCGTATAATTTGCCATAACGGGTCGCGATACCCGTTATGGTTAACGCTCGATTCACCATTTCTGTACAATTGTATCAAAGGAACTGGCTGCTCGATCTGGCCAAACAATAATGACAAACGATACGGAGAAAGACCGGGTGGCAGTCGCCCTCAGCGAAACCCCACATCTTTGGGGACTGGCCGTTGCACAGGCTTGGCGCAAATTCAGCCGCCGTCTGCGCATGGGGCCGCTTTATCGCTGGCGCTTCACCGGCTTCACCCCCGACCGTATCCTGATCGCACCGCCTGATCTGCGCGTAGCAGACCCGCAATTGGCACAGGAATTCTATCATGGCCGTTTTGCGCTGGCCGGTCGTCTGGTCGAAACCGGCGGATTGTCGCCTTTCGCCGTCGAACCGCCAACGCCAGAATGGGAAGCAGCGCTTCAGAGTTTCGGCTGGCTGCGTCATTTGAAAAGCGCCAATAGCGAACTGGCAACCGCCAATGCGCGTGCGCTCGTCGATGACTGGATGCGCATGTTCGGCAAGCGGATCGGCGGCATCGCCTGGTCACCGGAAGTCACTGCCCAACGCATCATCGCCTGGCTTCAACATTCGAACCTTATTCTGTCAGGCGCCGAACTTCCCGCCTATCGCCGCTTCATGCGCTCGCTTGCCATGCAGGTGCGTTATCTGCGCACCGTTGCCGCCGCCATGGATGATGGCGAGGAACGGTTGCGCGCCCGCATCGCATTGGCATTCGCCGCTCTGGCTCTGCCTGTTTCGCCGCCGACTGCACGCGCCGCCCGGCGCAATCTCGAATATGAGCTGAAACGCCAGATCCTGCCCGATGGCGGGCATATCTCGCGCAATCCCGTTACGGTTCTGGAACTGCTGGCCGATCTTCTGCCGCTCCGCCAGACCTATGCCAACGGCACGGAAGCACCGCCCAAGGCGCTGATCGAAGCCGTCGAGCGCATGTTGCCAGCCCTGCGTTTCTTCCGTCATCAGGATGGCAGCCTTGCGCTTTTCAACGGCGTTGGCCCGACCATGCCGGAACGCATCATCTCGGTTCTCAGGCATGACGAGACTGCCGGATCGCCGCTGACCCATGCGCCCTATTCCGGCTATGAACGGCTCTCGATGGGTTCGACCACCATCATCGCCGATACCGGACTGCCGCCGCCGGTCACAGCTTCGCGGGATGCCCATGCCGGCTGCCTCGCCTTCGAAATGTCCTCCGGGCGCCAGCGCTATATCGTCAATTCCGGTATTGACCGTTTCGGTCCGCCGGAATTTCGTCCATTAGGCCGTTCCACGGCTGCGCACTCCACGGCCACCATCAACGACACCTCATCGTGCCGCTTCAGCCTCAATGCGGGTCTCTCCAACATGATCGGCACGCCGATCATTGCAGGACCAACCCGCGTGCAGCGTGACCGGATCGAGGAAATGGGACGACAGGGCTTTGTTGCCAGCCATGACGGCTATGCGCGCCTGTTCGGCATCTATCACGAACGTCGCCTTGTGCTGTCGCACAATGGCAGCGTCATTCAGGGCGCCGACCGCTTCTATCGCGGCGATGGCCGTCCGTTGAAGGCGAACGGACGCGACAATATCGCGGTGCGTTTCCATCTGCATCCATCGGTCGATATTTCCTTCGATGAGAACGGATTGATCGTTCTGTCGGCGGATCGCGACGATACCTGGGTCTTCTCCTGTTTTGAAGTTGCGCCGCAACTGGAAGATTCGATCTTCTTTGCGGGCTTCCGCGGCCCCGTGACATCGAAGCAGATCGTGCTCTCCTTCCCGGCTTCCGAATTACCGGAAGTGAACTGGCAGTTCAGCCGCGTCGCACTTGGCAGTTACGTATAATTCGCTCTCCACCCCTCCCCCTGAGGAGGCGCGGCAGCGTCGTCTCGAAGGGTCGAGGGTCAATGGGACCGAATGCGGGGCAAGAAATACCTCTTCACCGTTCTTTTCCGGCCTTTTGCGGTAGGATTCTCGGCGCGCCTGTGTTAGGGCGAGCCGTCCACTTTCCTGAACGCATCCGTTTCAGCAACGAAGAGACCAACTCCCTATGGCTGTCAGCTCCAAGCATATTCCCGCTCCCGATCTTCATCGGGTGCGCCGCGCCCTCCTTTCCGTTTCCGACAAAACCGGCCTGATCGATTTCGCCAAAGCGCTTCACGCGCAAGGTGTCGAAATCCTTTCGACCGGCGGCACCGCCAAGTCGATTGCCGCTGAAGGCATTCCGGTGAAGGATGTATCCGAAGTAACCGGCTTCCCGGAAATCATGGACGGACGCGTCAAGACGCTGCATCCGGCAGTCCATGGCGGCCTGCTCGCCGTGCGCAACGATCGGGAACACGTCGCGGCCATGGAAGAACACGGCATCGGCGGCATCGATCTTGCCGTCATCAATCTCTATCCGTTCGAGGAAGTCCGCTTCAAGGGCGGCGACTACGACACGACCGTCGAAAACATCGACATTGGTGGCCCGGCTATGATCCGCGCTTCCGCCAAGAACCACGCCTATGTCGCAACGGTCGTCGATCCTGCCGATTATGCCGACGTCGTCGCTGAACTGGAAAAGCATGCGGGCTCCCTGCCGCTTGCCTTCCGCAAGAAGCTTGCCGCCAAGGCCTTCTCGCGCACGGCAGCCTATGACGCAGCCATTTCCAACTGGTTTGCCGAAGCGATCAACGAAGAAACTCCGGTCTATCGCTCGGTCGCAGGCAAGCTGCATTCCGTCATGCGCTACGGAGAAAACCCGCACCAGACGGCTGGCTTTTATCTCACTGGCGAGAAGCGCCCCGGTGTTGCCACCGCGACCCAGCTTCAGGGCAAGCAGCTCTCCTACAACAACATCAACGACACCGATGCGGCTTTCGAACTCGTCGCAGAATTCGATCCTGCCCGCACCGCAGCCGTCGCCATCATCAAGCACGCCAATCCTTGCGGCGTTGCAGAAGCAGCCACCATCAAGGAAGCTTATTTGAAGGCACTCGCCTGCGATCCGGTTTCGGCGTTCGGCGGTATTGTTGCGCTCAATAAAACGCTCGATGAGGAAGCCGCTGAAGAGATCGTAAAGATCTTCACCGAAGTCATTATCGCTCCGGATGCCACCGAAGGTGCACAGGCCATCGTTGCTGCCAAGAAGAACCTCCGTCTGCTCGTCACCGGCGGCCTGCCGGACCCGCGCGCCAAGGGCATCGCCGCCAAGACAGTCGCCGGTGGTTTGCTGGTCCAGTCGCGCGACAATGGTGTGGTCGACGATCTCGATCTCAAGGTCGTCACCAAGCGTGCGCCGACCGAAGCCGAACTCAACGATATGAAATTCGCCTTCCGCGTCGGCAAGCATGTGAAGTCGAACGCCATCGTCTATGTGAAGGACGGCGCAACGGTCGGCATCGGCGCAGGCCAGATGAGCCGCGTGGATTCAGCCCGCATCGCAGCCCGCAAGGCTGAAGACGCGGCAGAAGCCGCCGGTCTTGCAGAACCGCTCACCAAGGGCTGCGTGGTCGCTTCCGACGCGTTCTTCCCGTTTGCCGACGGTCTGCTTTCCGCCGTTCAGGCCGGTGCAACCGCGGTCATCCAGCCGGGAGGTTCCATGCGGGACGATGAAGTGATCGCCGCTGCCGACGAACATGGCATCGCCATGGTCATGACGGGGATGCGTCACTTCCGCCATTAGAGCTTTTACGCATTATCCTGCGCAAAACCGCTCCGCACTTTTGCCGGAAATGCTCTAACCCCTTATAAAAAGTATTTATCGAGGCCCCGGAACCGATCATTCCGGGGCCTCGTTTTCATTGAGTTTCATATTGTTTCGTTTAAATTCGTTTTCAGCATAGACCGGATCAACGGAGGAGCCCGCCCCATGACGCAGTTTATCGGTTCCATCGACCAGGGAACCACGAGTTCGCGTTTCATCATTTTCGACAGGCAGGGCGATATCGTCGCGAGCGACCAGCGCGAACATGAGCAGATTTATCCAAAGGCGGGCTGGGTCGAACACAATCCGATAGAAATCTGGCGCAACACACAGCACGTCATTGCCGCAGCACTCAAAAAAGCAAAACTGAAGGCAAGTGATATCGCTTCCGTCGGCATCACCAACCAGCGCGAGACCACACTGCTCTGGGACAGGAAAACCGGTGCGCCGCTCTATAATGCAATCGTCTGGATGGATACGCGCACCGACGAACTTGTTTCCCGGTACACGAAGGACGGTGGCGCAGACCAGCTGCGTGCCAAGACCGGCCTGCCGATCTCGACCTATTTCTCCGGGCTCAAGCTGCGCTGGATACTCGACAATGTTCCGGGTGCGCGCGAAAAGGCCGAAGCCGGAGACGCACTTTTCGGCACAATCGACACATGGCTGGTCTGGAACCTGACCGGTGGCACCGAGGGCGGCATCCACATCACCGATGTGACCAATGCTTCCCGCACCCAGCTGATGGATCTTTCGACGCTGCAATGGGATGAAGACATACTTCGTCTTTTCGATATTCCGTCAGCCTGCTTGCCGGAAATCCGCTCTTCAAGCGAGGTCTATGGCGAGATCACCCTGCCCTCCCTTTCCGGTGTAAAACTTGCGGGCATTCTGGGCGACCAGCAGGCAGCGCTCTTCGGTCAGGCATGTCTGGAACCGGGCGAAGCCAAGAACACCTATGGCACGGGCTGCTTCATGCTGATGAACACCGGCGAGAAACTGGTGCCCTCCAATTACGGCCTGCTGACCACGGTTGCCTACAAGCTCGACGGCGCCAAACCGGTTTATGCGCTGGAAGGCTCCATCGCCATTACCGGCGCTCTGGTGCAATGGCTGCGCGACAATCTCGGCATCATCAGGAACAGCAGCGACATCGAAACGCTGGCGCGCACCGTCGAAGACAATGGCGATGTTTATTTCGTTCCGGCCTTTTCCGGTCTCTTCGCACCGCACTGGCAGGATTCAGCGCGCGGCATCATCGCTGGCCTCACCCGCTTCGCCAACAAGGGGCACATTGCCCGCGCGGCGCTGGAAGCGAGCGCCTATCAGGTCCGCGAAGTACTGGATGCGATGGTGAAGGATTCCGGCGTCGAGATCACGGAACTGCGCGCCGATGGCGGCATGACCATCAATGAACTGCTCATGCAGTTCCAGTCCGACATTCTGGATGTGCCGGTCGTGCGCCCGAAAATCATCGAGACGACGGCACTGGGCGCTGCCTACGCGGCGGGGCTCGCCGTCGGCTACTGGAAATCGACGAAGGACATTGTGGAGAACTGGCAGGTCGGCCATCGCTGGCATCCGCGAATGTCGGCTGAGGAAAGCACGCGCCTGTTCAATGCGTGGGAAAAGGCCGTGCAGCGTTCGCTTGGCTGGATTGAATAGAAGTCTCGCCCCGGCCCGTCACGACGGGCTGGTTGCAGCCAGCTTGTCGGCCGGATAAGGCGTCATTGCAATCAGCACCAGACCGACCGCAAAGAACATGACCAGCACCGACATGCCCAGCGCCGCCGATCCGCTCAGCGCCGTGATGGTGGCAACCAGAAACGGTCCAAGGAAGCTGGTCGCGCGCCCGGCAAGCGCATAGATGCCGAAATAGCGGCCCGATTCCTCCGGCTTGATGCTGCGGGCAAACCAAGAACGCGACGAGGCCTGAACCGGACCGAAGGCTGCACCAATCATCAGACCGTAAATCAGATAGGCGTGTTCTGCCGCGCTGGAGAACAGTCCTTGTGTTGTGGGAGATGCGAAAGGCATCAGGCCGAACAAAGTGTAATCGCGTCCGGTCGAGACAATGCCGATAGAAGCAAGCAGCAACAGCACCAGCGAAAAGATCACGACAGCCTTGGAACCAATCCGTGTATCGACGCGGCTTGCGACCAGGCAACTGAAGATCGCCATGACATTCATCACCATGCCGAAAAGCCCGATCTCGGTGATCGTCCAGTGGAACAATGCCGCGGCATAACCCGCACCGAGCGCCAGCGTGGCGTTGACGCCATCCTGATAAACCATGCGCGCCACAAGGAAGCGGACAAGCCCCGACCGTTTGCGCGCCTCGGTGAGCGTAACCTTCAGTTCTGCAAAGCCGGAGCGCAACGCCTTGCGCAGAGGCTCGCCACGCTCCGCGTCCGGCGTGAACAAAAACATTGGCAGGATGAAAACGAAATACCACAGGGCAGCCAGCGGTCCGGTAATGCGCGCATCCTCCCCCAGTACGGGATCGAGACCGAACAGCGGCTTCATGCCGATGATCGTTGTGCCTGTTTCAGGCGAGGCCGCCAGACATAGCACCACGAAAATGAGTACGATCATGCCGCCCAGATAGCCGAGCCCCCAGGCGATGTTGGAGACACGCCCGATATCGTTGCTCGGCACCAGACGCGGCATCATGGAATCATTGAAGACGATGGAAAATTCTGCAGCCACCATGGCCATCGAAAACGCACACAGTACCCAGAACAGGTTCGCACCCGGAACGGCGAACCACAGCAGGCAGAGGCCTATAATCTTCAGCACGGCGAAAAAAGCGATCCAGGGCTTGCGCGCACCTGTCCGGTCGGCCACCGCTCCCAGGATCGGTGAAAGCACAGCAATGAGAAAACCGGCAGCGGCGAAGCCATAGCCCCAGGCCACCTGCCCGGCTTCAGGGTTTCCTGCCATGCGCGAGATGAAATAAGGCCCGAAGATGAACGTGGTCACGACGGTAAAAAAGGGCTGCGCCGCCCAGTCAAAAAATATCCAGCCCCAGATGCCACGCCGCGAGGCATAGCTGCGGGCAGCCGCAACCTGATTGCTCAATTGCTCTTTCCTTCCCCCGGGCAAGAAGTTGGCCCAACCATTGACCGGCCAGTCGGTCGGAAGCCTCTCCTTTATCAGCCGCACCTTATAACCCGAAACTCGGCTTCAAAAGAAACAAAAAGGGCGACCGAAGCCGCCCTTTTGCAAGTTTATGTCGTTGTTTTCTATTGCGCCAGATCGGACATCAGGCCCGCTGCAACCGCCAGTCGCGAGACCGTCAGGTCACCACCTTCCGTCAGCGCCACCATGCGGTTCTTCACCTGCTCGATGCGCGCGCCATCGGCTGCAAACCAGGCTGCTGCCGGGTCCTTGTCCTTGGCAAAACGCTTGAGCGCCGCAATGGTGATACCGCGTGCAGCCTGCGTGATCGTATCGCTTGCTCGTGACAGAGCAAGCCCGTCATAATAGTCCGTGACGGGGATGGAGCGCGCGGCTTCCTCAATGCGTCCGATGCGGAAGGCTTCCGAAACACCGAAATAGGTCTTGGCAGTTACCACCCGGTCGGCATCGGCCAGATGCGCGATCAGCGCGATGTCCGGCATGATGCCTGCAAGCTGTAGATTGGCAAGACGCTGGGCCAGCTTTTCCGGTGCACCCTTTTCCACGAAAGCAGCCTTGTCGGCCTGCAGCGTGCTCTTCAGGTATTCCGGCATCAGACCGTCGAAACGCGGCTCCAGCTCGGCACGTGCCCTGGTGATCGTATCCACCAGTTCCGTCAGGTTGGCGCGTGTCGTATCGTTGCGCAGCACCCAGGCCGTCGTCGCCTGCAGCATTTCGCCGACGAGATGGTAGAACTGGTTCTGCACATCGCCCGGCACCTTGCTGTCGAGCGCATCGATAGCATCATAGATCGCATCGATCTCGAAACCGTCGCGCACTGCCACATAGGCACGCACGATATCGGCAGGCGACTTGCCCGTCGTATCGGCCAGACGGCTGATGAAGGTGATACCGCCACGGTTGATGACATCGTTTGCCAGCAAAGTAGCGACGATTTCACGGCGCAGACGATGACCGGAGATTTCCTCGGCATAAGTCTTGGTCATGCGCTTCGGGAAATAGCCGAACAGCAGCGACTGGAAGTAAGGTTCGTCCGGAAGCTGGCTTGCCACCAGATCATCCGACAGCGACAGCTTGGCATAAGCAAGCAGAACCGCCAGTTCCGGCCGTGTCAGCGGCTGGCCTGCCTTCTGGCGTTCGGCCAGCAGCGCATCGGACGGCAGATACTCGACCTTACGGTCGAGAAGCTTGCGGTTTTCCAGCTCCGCCATGAACCGCGCCTGATAGGGCAGTTCTGCCAGACCCTGCCTTTCGCTGAGCGAAAGCGCCAACGGCTGCAGATAATTGTTGCGCAGAACCAGTTCGGACACATCGTCGGTCATGCTGACCAGAAGCTTGTTGCGTGCCGGGCGCTTGAGATTGCCCGAACGCATGGCAGCAGCCAGAGCGATCTTGATGTTGACCTCGACGTCCGAGCAGTTGACGCCCGCCGAATTGTCGATGGCATCGGTATTACCACGACCGCCTGCCAGCGCATATTCGATGCGCCCGCGCTGGGTCGCGCCGAGATTGGCGCCTTCGCCGATCACCCGTGCACCGACTTCCGAGCCGGTGATGCGGATCGCATCATTGGCGCGGTCGCCAACCTGCGCATCCGTTTCAGCAGACGAGCGGATATAGGTGCCGATACCGCCGAACCAGAGGAGATCGACCTTCGATTTCAGGATCGCGGTCATGATTTCCTGCGGCGTGCCGGAGGTCTTTCCAAGGCCGATGGCTGCAGCAGCTTCTGCCGACAGGGTAATCGTCTTCTGGCTGCGGCTGTAAATGCCGCCACCAGCCGAAAGCTTGGAACGGTCATAATCCTGCCAGCTCGAACGCGGCAGTTCAAACAGACGCTTGCGTTCGGCAAAGCCGTCGGCTGGAACCGGATTTGGATCGATGAAAATATCGCGATGGTCGAACGCAGCCACCAGCTTGATCTGTTCGGAAAGCAGCATGCCGTTGCCGAACACATCGCCCGACATATCGCCCACACCGGCAACCGTGAAAGGCTCGGTCTGGATATCCATGTCGAATTCGCGGAAATGCCGCTTCACGGCTTCCCATGCGCCGCGCGCGGTAATGCCCATGCCCTTGTGGTCATAACCGGCGGAACCGCCGGATGCGAAGGCATCGTCCAGCCAGAAATCATGTGCCTGGCTGATGGCATTGGCCGTATCGGAGAAAGTGGCCGTGCCCTTGTCGGCAGCAACGACGAAATAAGGATCATCATTGTCATGGCGCACGACTTCCGCCGGCGGCACGACATGATTGTCCTCGATATTGTCGGTGACCGACAGAAGCGTGGAGATGAACACCTTGTAGGCATCGCGACCAGCTTCAAACACGGCATTGCGATCGCCGCCAACCGGCAAACGCTTCGGATAGAAGCCGCCCTTGGCACCAACCGGCACGATCACCGCATTCTTGACCTGCTGTGCCTTCACGAGGCCCAGCACTTCGGTGCGATAATCCTGTGCGCGGTCCGACCAGCGCAGACCACCACGGGCGACAGCGCCGAAGCGCAGATGCACGCCTTCCACTTCCGGCCCATAGACGAAGATTTCGCGATAAGGGCGCGGGTCCGGCAGGCCTTCGACCAGACGCGGATTGAGCTTGAAGGCAAAGGTGACACGCGGCTTGCCGTCGGCATCCGGCTGATAGGCATTGGTGCGCAGCGTCGCTTCGATCAGATTGCGGAAACGGCGCAAAATCTGGTCGTCATCGATGCTCGGCACGCCAAGCAATGCGGTCTCAATAGCATCGACCAGCTTCTTTTCAGCCGCATCACGGCGCTTGGCCGATGGGTTGAAGCGCAGATCGAACAGCGAATAGAGATCGCTGGCGATTTCAGGATAACGGTTCAGTGCGGCCGCGATGAAGCCCTGCGAATAGGCAATGCCCGCCTGTTGCAGATAACGGCCATAGGAACGCAGGATCATGATCTGGCGTGCCGTCAGGCGTGCGGTCTGCACCAGCGCGTTATAGCCGTCATTGTCAGCCAGACCGTCCCAGACATTGCGGAACACATCTTCCAGCATCTCGCCATCGTCGGAAAGATCGACGGGAGCGCCATAGGCGTTCACGAGCTGCATGTCATGGACATAGACCGGAGCGCCATCTTTGCCTGCTTGCGGCAGATCAATGGTCTGTTCGCTAACAACGCGGAAACCCATGTTTTCGAGAAGCGGCACGCGCTGCGACAGAACAACCGGCGCACCGTGATGATAAAGCTTCAGCGAAACCGCATCAGGACCATCGGTACGATAGCGATAAAAGTCCACGAAAAGCGGAGCCTCTGCGCTGAGGCCAGCGATGCGCTCCGCATCGACCAGCGCTTCCGGTGCCGTGAAGATTTCGCGATAGGATGGCGGGAAGCTTGCAGCAAGCGCGACGGTCTTTGCGTCTGCACTGTCAGAGCTTTCACGAACCGCATCGTCCCATGTGCGGACAATGGCGCGCACTTCGGCTTCCAGCGCTTCGCGATCCACATGCGGTGTGGAGCGCTCATGACGGCGGATGACGAACTGAACGCGCGTCAGGCCGTTCTGCAGGAAGACCGGGTGGAATTCGAAACTGTCGCCGCCATAGATATCAACGAGATAGTGTCCGATCTTCTCGCGCACGACCGAGTCGTAACGGTCACGCGGGATATAGACCAGCACGGTCGCAAAGCGGCCAAAGCGATCGAGACGCGGAACGGCACGCACACGCGGGCGTTCGCCGAGCGCAAGGATCAGCTCGGCATTGGCCGTCAGGCTTTCCACATCGATCTGGAAAAGCTCGTCGCGCGGATATTCTTCCAGCACGTTGATGAGCGCCTTGCCCGAATGGTCCTCGCGGTTGAACCCGAGATGCTTGATGACGGCATCGGCCTTGGAGCGGATGAACGGAATGCCTGCAACCGAACTCGTATAGGCAACCGAGGTGAAGAGACCGACCAGGCGCAGTTCGCCGATGGCCTCGCCCTTCTCACCGAATATCTTCACGCCGACATAATCGAGATAGGAGCGGCGATGCACCAGCGAAAGCGAATTCGCCTTGGTGACGATCAGCGGCTCGTTGCTGTCGAGGAATTCCGTTACCTCACGCGGCGTCACCGTGTCGTCGTCATCCTTGCGCAGGACGCGGACTTCATTGTCGTTGAGAATGCCGAGCGTTTCCTTGACCGGAACCAGTTCGCGCTTGTCGCCCTTGCCCTTGAAGGTGAGTTCGCGAAGTCCGAGGAAGATGAAACGATCATCGCGCAGCCATTCCAGAAACGCGATGGCCTCCGGCATGGCCGGATCGCTCGTCATTTCATAAACGCGCTTGTAATCGGCGATAGCGCCATCGAGGCGCTTCAACATCGGCTTCCAGTCGCTGACAGCGGCACGAACCTGTCCGAGCGCGCGCTTGATGGCGGCAGTCAGATCGGCCTTGACCTGCTTGTCGAGGGCTGGAAGATGAATCTGTACCAGGCTGACGCGCTCGACGCCCTTGGCAGGCGCGAGCTGCGATGCTTCGCCCAGAATGACCAGCTCGTCCTTTTCGCGCGCAATGTCCAGAACCGGATGCACGACCATGAAAATCTGGCTGACATGATCATTCAGCTCACCCATGATGGAGTCGAGCAGGAACGGCATATTGTCGTTGACGATGGTGATGACGCTCACCGGCCGACCATGGCGCTCGATACCATTATCGACGCTGATGATGCTCTTGCCCTTGCGATAGGATTCGAGGGCGGCATAGCCGTGACGGGCTGAACTGTCGAGAGCGGCAGCATCGTAAGCGGCCAGATCTTCTGGCGGCGCCCATTCGAAGAGAAGCTGCGAGAAGGCCGTAAGCGCCTTCGACTTGCCTCCCTTCTTCTCCTCCTTGCTTGCCTTGGAACCTTTAACCTTGCTCGACCGATCCTGCTTTGCAGTCACGTCGGATACTCCTGTCATGATGGCAATGCGCGCCAAACTAGCAGATTAGGCATTGGTTTCGATGGCAATTCGTTGAAAATAACGAAAAATTTCCCGGAAAGTCAGAAAGACCGCATTTAATCCATTTAATTTGGAACAAAACTTCGAAAACTTCCCGCGAAATTTCGGAATATGCCAGCGGATTTCTCCGCGCAGCTCAAAAGTGCTGCCAAAAGGGTCAAGCAGCAGCCCTGCTTCGCCTCATTTCCGACTAAAGTTGCAGATGATTCTGATAAATGAAGCGGCCTGTCAGTGCCTGAATCAAGAAGCGTCAGGCCGTGGCGAAAACGTCATTTGCAGCCCGGCATGGCGACTTTTGGAACAGACACTCAGAGCTCGATCAGGTGATCGTCCAGCTCATTGATATTGTCCGGTCCTGCCGGAAAATGCTTTTCCAGCAACACCCCGGCCTGACCAATGGCCAATACAAAACCTTCGGCCACTTGCGCGCGGGAAGCGTGATGGATGAGCGTCGCGACAATTGCATTCCATTCGTCCTGCTCGACACGCGCATGAATGCCCGCATCGGCGATCACCTCGGCATAATGTTCGGCCATCGAGACAAAGAGCAGAATGCCGGTGCGATGCTCCGTAATATGGACATTGCGCGCCAGAAACTGCTGCAGCGCATTGAGATGGGCGCGCTTGTAACGGATGCGGCGCGGCACCAGCAACATGCGAATGGCCGGAAAGAACCAGAGCACCAGCATCGCAGTCAGGAACGCCGCCAGCACCGCAAGTCCGAACATGGGCAGGCGGATATCGAACCAGTACCAATGGGCGAGAAAGGCCGCGATCACCGAAGCAATCAGGATGCCGCAAGTCGCAACAAAGCCCGCCGCAAAGAAATAGTCATCGCTCGAGCGCGCCAGAACGGCATAGATTTCGCCGCTGGTTTCTGCTTCCGCCTTGCGGATGGCCTCGGCAATGCGGGCATGGTCCTCGGCGCCAATCAGCGTGTGATGCTTCATCGTTGCGTCTCCCTACCAGCTACCCGAGGCGCCACCGCCACCGGATGAACCGCCACCACCGGAGAAACCACCGCCTCCCCCGCCGGACGACCAGCCACCGCCGCCGCCCCAGCTGCCACCACTCCTGCCGCCAGAGCTGCCGCCGCGATTGTTGTAATCGACGACCATGCCGAGCCACTGATATTTGCCCGGCCCGATCTTGCGTCCGAAAACCGGCGTCAGGATCGCCATGCCGAAGCCGCCGAAGAAGATCAGGCACCAGAAGGCGATGAAGACGACAAAAACCCAGTCGACATCATCCGAACTCGACTGCACATTGCGCTTGGCCCGCGCTTCAAGTTCGGCGGCATCGCCGGAAAGCACCGAAAGAATGCCGTCAACACCCTGTACGATGCCGTTCGAGTAATTGCCGGTACGGAATTCGGGAATGATGGTGCCATTGATGATGACGCTTGAAAGCGCGTCGGTCATGACGCCTTCGAGACCATAGCCGACCTCGATCCGCACCTTACGGTCATTGGGCGCAACCACCAGCAATATGCCGTTGTTTTCCTGTTTCTGCCCCAGCGCCCAGGCACGGAACAGACGGTTGGAATAGGTTTCGATGTCTTCGCCGTTGAGGCTCGGGACCGTCACCACGACCACCTGATCCGACGACTTCGCTTCATAATCGGCAAGTTTCTGGGTCAGTTGCTGGCGCTCTGCGGGGTCGATGATGCCCGCCGCATCCACCACACGACCGGTCAAGGCCTGTGCGGGCTTCGACGCATCCTGTGCAAGGGCCGCCGTGTGCAGCGTCAGCGCTGCGGAAAACAACAGGAAAGCGAGCGCAAGGAGATATAGCAGCCAGCCCAACCAGCCAAGACCGCGACGATCACGCGAGAGTGCTGCACCCGCCTCGAAACGCATCATGAAACGCGCCGTCAGTTGAAGTTGACTTTAGGCGCGGCCTGACTGCCTGCATCGGCACTGAAGCTCTGCATCGGCTGTGCATCGCGATACCAGATCCACGTCCAGATCATCGTCGGCATGGTGCGCAGCGCCGTGTTGTAGACGCGAACCGCCTCAATATAGTCGCGGCGTGCGACGGCGATGCGGTTTTCAGTACCTTCAAGCTGCGACTGCAATGCAAGGAAGTTCTGGTTGGCTTTCAGGTCCGGATAGCGCTCGACCACCACCATCAGGCGCGACAGCGCGCTTGTCAGATTGGCCTGATTATCCTGGAACTGCTTGAAGAGTTCCGGATTGTTGAGCGTTTCCGGCGTGATCTGCACCTGCGTCGCCTTGGCGCGCGCCTCGATCACGGCCTGCAGGGTTTCCTGTTCGTGAGCGGCATAGCCTTTCACGGTCTCGACCAGATTGGGCACGAGATCGGCGCGGCGCTGGTACTGGTTCTGCACCTCGCCCCAGGCAGCCTTCGCCTTTTCCTCATTGGTCGGGATCGTGTTGAAACCGCATGCCGATAGCAGCGGAACCATAACAGCCAGACCAAGAGCGATGAAAATACGGCGAAAAGAGAAAGAAGTGGCAACCGTCGCAGCCGACATGGACTTCTCCTGAAAAGAGCGCTTTGCCAAGCGCCGGGGAAACAAATTCATCACCCGCATATGTGCGTTCACGCAAATGCGAGCCGTCAAATCAACAAGATAACGCAATTTCGCGCATCGTCCAGCCTGATTGCAGCGCATGCACAACAGTCAAAGAAAACCGCCTGCGCACGGCGCCGCAGCGAGGTCTTTCCCGAATGGATTTCACCTTACGAATATGTTGACTTAGTCAACACAATAGATATTGATAGTGTCAACATAGGGAGACGCCGCGCCGGGGCGTAAGCAGACATGACGCAAGTAGACAATCTCGACGACATCAGTGCATTACGGGCGTTCAACCGTGTCTATACGCGCCGTCTCGGCCTGCTGAACGCCCATCTGGACAAGAGCCCGTTCACGCTGACCGAGGCGCGTATCCTCTACGAGATCGCCCATCGCACAGCACCTGCGGCGGCAGACATCATGCGAGCGCTCGGGCTCGACCGGGGCCAGTTGAGCAGAACACTGAAACGCTTCACCGAACGTGGGTTGATCGAGACGTCAGAGCATCCCGACGGAGGCCGCAGCCGTCCCATCCAACTGACCGATGCCGGTCGCAAGACATTCGGCGCACTGGAACGTAACACCTGCGACGCTGTTGGCGAACTTCTCGACGGACTGCAGCCGGATCAGCGCAGAAATCTGCTGGCAGCAGCGGGTACGATCAAGCGCATATTTGATGACGAGCACCCCAAGGATTTGCAGCTGCGCAATCTGCGGGCCGGTGATCTGGGGTGGATCATTCACCGGCAGGCAGTGCTCTATACGGACGAGTATGGCTGGAACAGCGACTATGAGGCACTCGTTGCCCGCATTCTTGCCGATTTCTCTGAAGCCTTCGATCCCACCCACGATGCGGCGTGGGTAGCTGAACTCGACGGTCGTGTGGTTGGATCGGTGTTTCTGGTCAAGGGGGACCAGCCAAAGCTTGGCAAATTGCGCCTGCTCTATGTCGAACCGGGTGCGCGCGGGGCCGGTGTCGGTGCAAAGCTCGTGAACGCCTGTATCGAACGCGCGCGCACTGTCGGCGATGAGCGCATCACTCTATGGACGAACAGTGTTCTCACGGCAGCACGGCGTCTTTACGAACGCGCCGGATTCCGGCTCATTGATGAAGCACCGCACCATTCCTTCGGCGCGGATCTCACCGGTCAGACATGGGAGCTGGACCTGAGGTAAGGCTCGACCGGCAACATCTTAGCCAGCCCATAAGACCAGCCCATAAGAAAAGCGGCGGATTGCTCCGCCGCTTTCTCAAAATGCAAGCTGCGCGAAGATTATTCGCTTGCAGCTTCTTCAGCCGGAGCAGCAGCGGCTGCGGCAGCTTCAGCGGCCTTTGCGGCAGCTTCTTCTTCAGCCTGCTTGGCCATGGCCAGACGTTCCTGAGCCTTCTTGCCCGGCTCACCCTTGGTCGGGTTGCTGCGGGTCGGACGCTTTGCAAGACCAGCCTGGTCGAGGAAGCGCAGAACGCGGTCGGTCGGCTGTGCGCCCTGTGCAATCCAATGCTGGATGCGGTCGGCATCGAGCTTCACGCGTTCAGCGTCCTTGGCCAGCATCGGGTTCCATGCGCCAACGGTTTCGATGAAGCGGCCATCACGCGGGCTGCGGACGTCGGCAACAACGATGTGGTAGTAAGGACGCTTCTTGGAGCCAGCGCGGGCCAGACGAATCTTGAGAGACATTTTTTCTTTCCTTTAGACAATTGCTTCGCCCGAGGGATGGCCGGGGCAAAACGGGTTAAACCGTAGCTACGGTTGTTGTTTTGACGCGCATCTTACCCGAAAACCGTTTCACACTTTTCGGGATGCGCTTTACTTTCCGCCGTGGTTTGCGGCGGCATGCTCATGATGCCGAATGACTTCCTTCACGATGAAGTTCAGGAATTTTTCGGCGAAATCGGGATCGAGATGGGCGTCGGTTGCCAGAGCGCGCAGACGTTCCACCTGACGTTTTTCGCGGTCCGGATCAGCCGGTGCGAGGCCGCGTTCGGCCTTGAGTACACCGACAGCCTTGGTACAGCGAAAACGTTCGGCCAGCATGTGGATCAGCGCAGCATCGATATTGTCGATGGAGGCGCGCAGTGCCAGAAGTTCAGCCGGTGCAGTGTTCTGTTCGTCGCTCATGATGCTCACTTCTTCTTCGGCAGACCTGGAAGGCCGCCACCAAGACCGGGAAGTTTCGGTCCACCCAAGCCCGGAAGACCACCGCCCGGAAGGCCCGGCAAACCGCCGCCTTTCGTCAGACCGGCTGCTTCCGCCTGCTTGGCAAGCGCTTCAAGCTGCTTGGGGTCCATCTTCGAGAGATCAGGCATGCCACCAAGGCCGCCCATACCGCCACCGAGACCACCAAGGCCCATCTTGTTGGCAAGGCCGCCCATCATCTGCTTCATCATTCCGCCCTTGCCCTTGCCCATGACTTTCATCATGTCGGCCATCTGGCGGTGCATCTTGAGAAGCTTGTTGATGTCGGCAGCAGTCGTGCCGGAACCCTTGGCAATGCGCTGCTTGCGGCTGTGCTTGAGAAGGTCGGGATTGGCGCGCTCGGCCTTGGTCATCGAGCCGATGATGGCGAGCTGGCGGTCGAACACCTTGTCGTCGAGACCAGCTGCTGCTGCCTTGTCCTTCATTCCGCCCATGCCGGGCATCATGCCCATGATGCTGCCCATGCCGCCGAGCTTTTTCATCTGGCCCAGCTGATCGGCAAGATCATTGAGATCAAACTTGCCCGACTGCATCTTCTTGGCCATCGCCGCGGCTTTTTCCGCGTCGATGTTTTCGGCAGCTTTTTCCACGAGCGAAACAATGTCGCCCATGCCGAGAATACGGTCGGCGATACGCTTCGGATAGAATTCCTCAAGCGCATCCATCTTTTCGCCGGTGGCGATCAGCTTGATCGGCTTGCCGGTGATGGCACGCATCGAAAGCGCTGCACCGCCACGGCCATCGCCATCCATACGGGTGAGAACGATACCCGTAATGCCAACGCGCTCGTCGAAATTGCGCGCCAGATTGACTGCATCCTGACCGGTCAGGCTGTCGGCGACGAGCAGGATTTCGTGCGGATTGGCGGCCTTGCGGATATCCGCCATTTCCACCATCAGCGGCTCGTCAATATGCGTGCGGCCTGCGGTATCGAGAATGACGACATCGTGTGCGCCAAGCTTTGCAGCCTGTACGGCGCGCTTGGCGATTTCGACCGGCGACTGGCCGGCGATGATCGGCAGCGTGTCGACACTGGTCTGAATACCGAGCTGGCGAAGCTGTTCCTGTGCGGCAGGACGGCGCGTATCGAGCGACGCCATCAACACCTTCTTGCGCTGGCGCTCCGTCAAACGCTTGGCGATCTTGCCGGTGGTGGTCGTCTTGCCCGACCCCTGCAGACCGACCATCATGATGACGACAGGTGCAGGCGCGTTCAGGTCAATTGCGACACCTTCGGTGCCAAGCATCTCGATAAGCTCGTCATGGACGATCTTGACGACCATCTGGCCGGGCTTGATGCTTTTCAGAATCTCTGCGCCGACGGCCTTCTCACGAACGCGGTCGGTGAAGGAGCGAACCACTTCCAGCGAAACATCAGCCTCGATCAGCGCGCGACGCACTTCGCGCAACGCCGCGGCCACGTCGGCTTCAGAAAGAGCGCCGCGTCCGGTAAGGCCGTTCAGGATGGAGCCAAGACGCTCCTGAAGTGATTCAAACATCGAATTTCCTTTTAATCCGAGAAGAGGCTTATGCTTCGTCAGGGATAAATCGTCCCGCTTATCTGCCAGTTCAAGAAGCAACCAAAGCGATACAGCACCCGAGGGCGCATCGCGCTGTCGGATGTGGACCTCCGGGATCGCTTTATACCAAATGGGTCCCGGTCGGTGGCTCGCGTTCTGAAGATCGCGGATAGATTGGAGCTGGCTTTAAGGTGATCAGCCCGCAATGTCAAGCAAAAGGCCTGAAACTCACTGAAACCGGCCCAGTTTGTTTTGGGCGCTTCTTGTTCCGAAAACCGTTTCACACTTTTCGGGATGCGCTCCAATACAGGGCCGGTTTCGATTTTGTTTTACTGTGCGGCCACACCGGCAAGCGGATCGCCGATGCCCAGCACATAAAGGCCGATCATCAGCAGCGTTCCCGCCAGAACCACATAATAGATCGTGGGAATGATGGTCATGCGCAAGGTCGTGCCTTCACGTCCCAGCAAGCCGACCGTCGCGGAAGCTGCAACCACGTTGTGGATCGCGATCATGTTGCCAGCGGCGGCGCCCACTGACTGACCGGCGACCATCAACGCACCGGAAATGCCAAGCCCTTCCGCCACGCCATACTGGAACTGGCTGAGCATGAGGTTCGACACTGTGTTGGACCCGGCGAGGAACGCACCCAGCGCACCCACGGACGGCGCGAAGAACGGATAGACATTCCCGACTTCCACCGCCACCCAGTCGGCAACCATCAGCGGCATGCTGATGAGTTCCTTGCCGTTGACGCCGGAATTGATCATGACGCGCACCATCGGCACGGTGAACAGAAGCACGAAGCCTGCGCCCACCAGCGTCTTTGTGCTTTCACCGAAAGCCTTGGCGAACTGTCCGCCGTTCATCCGATGCAGGAAGAAGGTGATCACACAGACGATGACCAGAAGACCGCCCGGCAGGAAGAGCGGCGTGAAATCACCACCTATACCGGTTTCGCCCATGATGTCCTTGGCAACGAACGTGATCGACTTCAGCGCATTGCCAACCGACGGGAACGTACGGCTGACCACCAGAAAGATCGCCAGCAGAATGTAAGGGGTCCATGCCAGAACAAGCGGGATTTTCTTCGAGGTCAGTTCATCGAGCTTGATCTGGACGGTGCCGACCCAGCCTGCAGGCCATTCCGAAGCGGGAGGGAAATCCCAGCTCTGCTTCGGCATCAGGAAACCGGCTCGTGCAGCAAACGTCGCCAGCGCAAGCCCGACGAGACCGCCGATCATGGACGGGAATTCAGCACCGAGGAAAACCGCGCTCAGCACATAAGGAATGGTGAACGAGAAGGCCGCAAACAGCGCGAAGGGCAGAATGGCAAGACCTTCCGTCCAGGAGCGGTTGCGCCCGAAGAAGCGGGTCATGATGACCACGAGGAACAGCGGCATGAACGTGCCGCAGATGGCGTGCAGTATAGCCACTTCCGATGTGATGATATGGAAGAACTGTTCCCAGCTTGATCCGGCGCCCTGCAATTGCGCCGTCAGCGCCTCGCGATTGAGACCTGACTGGACACCGACGATGAGCGGCGTGCCGACAGCACCGAACGACACGGGCGTCGACTGGATGATCAATCCGAAAGTAACGGCGGCAAGCGCCGGAAAACCGACGGCCACCATCAGCGGCGCCACGACAGCAGCAGGCGTGCCGAAACCGGATGCGCCCTCGATGAACGAGCCGAACAGCCAGGCAATCAGGAACACCTGAATGCGGCGGTCAGGGCTGATCTGGGCAAAGCCGGAGCGGATCGCAGAAATGCCGCCAGAATATTTGAGTGTATTGAGAAGCAGGATCGCACCGAAAATGATCCAGAGCAGACCTGCGGTCTGGATCAGGCCCTGAATGGTCGAGGCAATGACCCGGTTGCCGCTCATGCCCCAGACCGCCATTGCGATCACGACAGTCAGCACATAGGTCACCGGCATCGCAATGCGGGCCTGAATACGAAATCCGACCAGCATCACGCCGGCTACGAGAATTGGCAGAAATGCAAATAATGCAAGAAATCCGTTCGACATGTGGCGTCCTCCCCGTCAATGTCACGAACTTTGAAAGTCAACTATGAAACGCTGGTAAAGAAGTTTTACCAGTAAGACCATAAGCAATAGGTATGAAAGCCACAGCTTCCAAGCGAAAAATTCCGATCAAGGTTTTGCGACCAACAAAAGCTTGCTGTTTTTGTGCAAAAATGCTTGAGACGCGGCATTTCGCACCTGCCTCGTCCCGCTTTGCCGTTGCCGCATGACATTTGGTGTAAGGAATGGCAAATTCGCGTTGAGGTCGAATCAACTCCAAAGGAGAAACGAATGGCATTGGTTGCCAAGGGCCGGTCTTGGACGGCAGCAGCAGTTCTTGCAGTGGGCATGATGACGGGAACAGGCATTGCCGAGGCAGCCCAGTGCGGCAATAATGCCGCCGGTTATAATGCCTGGCTCCAGCAGACGATGAAGGAAGCCGCTTCGCGTGGCATTGGCAAGGCCGCGATCGGTGCGCTTGGCAATACCAAATACGCGCAGGCCACTATCAATGCCGACCGCAACCAGAAGAGCTTCAAGCTCTCCTTCGAACAGTTCATGCAGAAGCGCGGCGCTGATACCATCATCAAGCGCGGTCGCGCGCAGAAGCAGCAGAACGCTGCTCTCTTCGCTGCGATCGAAAAGCGTTATGGCGTTCCAGCCGGCCCGCTGCTCGCGATCTGGGGCATGGAAACAGGCTTCGGCGCCTATCTCGGCAAGCAGCATACGCTGTCGGCTGTCGCGACGCTCGCCTATGACTGCCGCCGCAGCGATTATTTCACCGACCAGCTCTATGCAGCGCTCAAGCTGATCGACCGTCAGGACCTCAATCCGAATGCGGTTGGCGCCATGCATGGTGAAATCGGCCAGACGCAGTTCCTGCCGGTCAACGTCCTGAAATACGGCGTCGACGGCGACGGCAGCGGCCATATCGACATGGCCCGCTCCAAGGCGGATGCTCTCTATTCGACCGCGAACTTCCTTGTCGGCCATGGCTGGCAGCGCGGTGCAGGCTATCAGCCGGGCGAACCGAACTACGGCGCGATCCAGGGCTGGAATGCTGCACAGGTTTACCAGCGCGCCATCGCCGTCATGGGCAAGGCCATCGACGGCAAGTAAGAACTGAAGGCTGAAATCGCAATTTCGCTCTGAAATTGCCGCAGAAAAGCCTCATGCTTCATAGAATAGCCCCAAAGTTTGGGGCTATTTTTGTATGTTTTGATGCGAATTTTCGCGTTTGGAAGACAAAAACGTCAATTTTGGCTGGCCAAAATATGGCAAAACGGCCCCTCTCGATCTGAGAGAAGCCGTTTCAGGAAGCGTTTTTTAAATCTGGATCAGGCCGGGTCTGGCCGTTTGAAATCACCCGTCTGGTGATCCATCACCCACAGCTCGCCGGTCGAGATATCGAACCATGCGCCGTGCAGAGTGAGCTTGCCCTTCTTCTCCAGAATATCGACGCAAGGGAATGTGCGCAGATTGTTGATGGAGTAGCGGATCGAGATGCGTTCCAGCGCGGTCTGGCGCTCGCTCTGCGTCATGAGCTGATTGCCACTGATGGCTTCGGCTGCAGGCGCGATCAGGCTCATCCATTTGCCGATGAAGTCACCCGGCGAAAGCGGTGCGCTTTCGGTGTCGAGCGCAGCCTTGATGCCGCCGCAACGGCCATGGCCCATGACGACGATATTCTTCACCTTTAGGCTCTGAACCGCAAATTCCAGTGCTGCCGAAGCAGCATGGTATTCGCCATCGGGCTCGTAAGGCGGAATGAGATTGGCAACATTGCGCAGGACGAAGATTTCGCCGGGCGCCGTGTTGAAGATGGTTTCGGGAGCCGCACGGGAGTCACAGCAAGCGATAACCAGCGTTTCCGGTGATTGCCCCTTGTCGGCCAAATGGCGATATCGTGAAGTTTCGTGGGCAAAATGCTCGCGCATGAAGGTTCGATAACCGGCGAGAAGTGAGTCTGGAAGATCAACCATATTTTTCCAATATCCCTATCGAAAACCGAGATCAATCGAAATGCACTGAACGGACTGCGTCCAATTGGACGCATGATCCCTTTCGCTTTCATGCAAGCTTCTCAAGCCCATATCACCATGCGAAGACCGAAAGCGTCGCGCTCCACGTGGTTGGGGTGCGGACGCGCTTCACCACGCGCATGACGACCAGCCACGAGATACATGGCGCAGGCATCGAGAAAGTCATCCTCCTTGGCGCCCCGCGGAACGGGACTTTTCAAAAAATCCTCCGGCAATCCACTGCGCTGCAACAATGCCCGGCGCTCGGCCATACCTTCAGGATTTACCCGGCTTTTGATCTTCTTCGGCAGGGACATGGCCTTCATGCCATTCAGCGCTGCAAAAGCCAGTTCAGGATGCGATTCGATAATGCGGGTCGCCAGCCCCACCTCGGAGCGCAACAATTCATCAACCTCGCAGATCTTCGGGAAAAGCCCGAAAGCCTGCCGGGAAACCTTGCGTGGCGGGTCGGTGCGTTCCAGCGACAAAGAACAGCTCTCGCGATAATCTTCGGCATAGACAGCAGCACGCGGTGGAATGGAAAAGACGCTCGACTGCCTTTCGCCAAGATGAGCCCGTGCGGCCCGCTCCGCAGAACGACCGCCCTTTTTCGGCAGTCCGATCGGCATGTCGACGGCAATGATCGCTTTGTCCGGAAGCGACGCCACCAGGGCGGAGAAACAGCCGAACACTTCCACTCGCAAACCGCCGCCATCCCCGATCACGGCGATCCAGCCGCGCGGGCAGCCGTCAACACCAGCAAGCACTGGAGCCACATGTGTCAAGCGCGGAACCCCTTGGTCGGATGCATCAGCCGCCGCGTCTGCACCATGGCCATCGGCGTGGCGAGGCTCGACGCATCGGCCTCCAGCATCAGCTCGTCCGCCCCGCGCTTTGCCGAACGCGCCATGATTTCGAACACTGCCGCAGTAGTGCTCTGCAGCATCTTTTCCTCCGCCATGCCGGACAGGCGACGCGCCAGAAACACGGCAGAGGTCAGATCACCGAGACCGTTGGTCGGGCCATCGACACGGCGATGTTCGGCCATCAGCGCCATGGTCGGCGTGAGCAGAATATTGCCGATACTGCCGCTCATCAGCGGAAAGGCCGAGGTGACCAGCATGGTTGCCGGACCGGCTTCCAAAGCGGCCTCCATCAAGGCGGAATTGTCTTCCAGCGGAACGCCGGTCAGCCATGAAAGCTCGAAACGATTGGGTGTTGCGATATCGGCAAGCGGCAGAAGCTTGTCGCGAATGCCCATGGCGGTTGCTTCGGGCACATAAAGCCCCTTTTCATCGCCGATGACCGGATCGCACAGATAGACCGCCCCCGGATTTTTCACCTTCACGGCTTTGACCAGTTCGGCAACGACTGCCGCCTGCTCGGGATGACCGAGATAGCCGGTCAGAACAGCGCCCACTTCGCCAAGCCACGGTGCACGCTGAAGATCCTGCATCAGGCGCGAAAACTCTTCCGCCGGTGGCACGATGCGTCCAGCCGGAGCGCCTGGAACCCCATGACCCGGATGCCAGGGCAGCACCACCGTCGGCACGGCCCATACGGGAAAACCCAGCGTTTCCAACGCGAAAACGGCGGCTCTATTGCCAACTGAACCGCGCACGACATGGCTTGAGATGACAATAACGGTTGTCGCATCCGAAGGCGCAGAAAGCGTCATTGAGTACCTAGCTTTGCATGAGATAGAGAATGAGCCAGACGATAATCGCCAGCGTGATGAGGAAGCCGAGCCCGCGCCCGATCCGCGTGGCCCAAAGCTCGATAGGATCATTTTCGGGGGCGTCAGTGGCAGCCAGATGATGCGCAGTGCGGGAAAATCCGCGCCGCACGATGCCTTCGGCACCGGTCTGCTCGCGTTCGAGTCTGTCGAGAATACGCCGGGCCTCTTCCTGACGCTCGCGTCCTGGCCCGCCGCCTTCCCCTATGCCCGCCTGCTGGCGCTCGCCCATGCTCTGCCTGCCCCTTGTAATGACCTAGTGCGGTGGATTTGAAGTTCCTGTCATTTGCATGGCATCATCGTCCAGGAACTTCAAATCCGTAAACCACACTAGTTTCCAACAGAAGAAACAGGCACAGCATCACGCTCAAGTCGCAGTTCTGCAAGCAGAATATTGCAGTCTCATGCGAGCTTCACGATCAGCTTTCCGAAATTACCGCCTTCCAGCAGGGAAATGAAAGCTTTCGGCGCATTTTCCAATCCATCGACAATGTCTTCGCGATAACGCACCTGACCGTCGGCAATCCACTTCACCATGTCATGGTAAAAGGCTGGCCTCTGATCGGCAAAATCACGCTGGATAAAACCGCGAATGGTCAGGCTTTTCGACAGAATATCCCGCATCACCAGCGGCAGCCGGTCAGGTCCATCGAACGGGCCGCTCTGATTGTACTGCGCAATCAGACCACAGACCGGAACCCGCGCAAACTGGTTCAGCAGCGGAAACACCGCGTCGAAGACCTTGCCGCCGACATTTTCGAAATAAACGTCGATGCCCTTCGGGCAGGCCTCAGCCAGCTCCTGTGCGAAATTCTTGCTGTGGTGATCGATAGCCACATCGAAACCGAATTCATCGATCAACGCCTTGCATTTATCCGCTCCGCCCGCAATGCCGACAGCGCGTGCGCCCTTCATCCGGGCAATCTGCCCGACGGCAGAACCGACCGGACCGGTTGCGGCCGCAACCGCGACGGTCTCGCCCGGTTTCGGCTGGCCGATGGTAAGCAGGCCAGAATAGGCGGTAAAGCCCGGCATGCCAAGAACGCCAAGCGCCGTCGTTACAGGTGCTTCCTTCGGGTGGAGCTTGCGCAAGGTCGAGGCATCGGCAACCGCATAATCCTGCCAGCCGGAATGGGAAAGCACGAAATCACCCGGAGCAAAGCCTGCGCTCTTGCTTTCAACGACTTCGCCTACCGTGCCACCCTCCATCACATCGCCAATTGCCACCGGCGCGGCATAGGATTTGGCCGCGCTCATACGCCCACGCATATAAGGATCGAGCGACAGATAATGCAGTCTCAGGAGAACCTCACCGTCACCGGGGCTCGGGATCGCCGCTTCCTCCAGCCGGAAGTTTTCTGCGGTTGGCCGACCTTCCGGGCGCGATGCCAGCACGATACGGCGATTGATCTTTTCGCTCATGAACGGAACTCCTGACAGTAATGATCGGGCTTCGAGCTACATATTATTAGTTTAGGGCGATGATCGGAAAAGTTGAGCTTTTGCAATCAAAATCAAGCTATACATCCGTTGTGAACGCTTGGCTTGGAAAGCTGTTCCAAAGCTAGCGAATTTGCGCTGTGCATCACCCTCTTTGCAGCGGCCTTGCGCCTTGGGACAAACGACATGAATCAGGACAGACTTTTTCTCTTGAAACCGGGGTTTGAAGATCCGGCTTATCCCGGCCAGCTTTTCTATTGCTGGCATTGTGCCCTCATCGAGGGTGTTCTGGCGTCCTTTCCGGCACTGGGAGACCGGCTGGATATAGAGCGCGTGGACTGGCAGCGCCCGCGCAGGGCCGTCATAGAGCTGGCAGGCGAAGACAACCAAAACCTGCCCTTGCTGGTACTGAAGGATGGCGACCGGTTCCCGTTCGAGACCGGGAGGCACGAAGGGCGTTCGCTGATCGGCGACCCGCACAAGATACTGGCCGTCCTTGCGGAGCGGCACGGCTTTCCGCTGCCGCATCCGTAAAATAAAAACCCCGCCACAAGGGCGGGGTTTCGCTTGGGGGACAGTAAGGCTGCCTATTACTTCATCGTTGGGATGACGAATTCCGCACCATCCTTGACGCCCGACGGCCAACGCGAGGTGACGGTCTTGGTCTTGGTGTAGAAGCGGAATGCATCCGGGCCATGCTGGTTGAGATCGCCGAAGCCAGAAGCCTTCCAGCCACCGAAGGTGTAATAGGCGATCGGAACCGGGATCGGCACATTGATACCGACCATGCCGACCTGCACGCGGCTGGCGAAATCGCGGGCAGCATCACCGTCACGGGTGAAGATCGCAACGCCGTTGCCATATTCATGATCGTTCGGCAGAGCCAGCGCTTCCTCGTAGTTCTTGGCGCGCACGACCGAGAGAACCGGACCGAAGATTTCTTCCTTGTAGATGCGCATGTCTTTGGTCACGTTGTCGAACAGGCAACCACCCATGTAGAAGCCATCTTCATAGCCCTGCATCTTGAAGTTACGGCCATCGACGACCAGCTTCGCGCCTTCTTCAACACCAAGGTCCACATAACCGCGCACGCGGTCGAGCGCAGCCTTGGTGACCAGCGGGCCGTAATCGGCGGAATTGTCGGTGGAGGTGCCGATCTTCAACGATTCAACACGGGGAATGAGCTTTTCCATCAGACGGTTGGCGGTGTCTTCACCGACCGGAACGGCAACCGAGATCGCCATGCAACGTTCGCCAGCCGAACCGTAGCCAGCGCCGATCAGCGCATCGACGGTCTGATCCATGTCGGCATCCGGCATGATGAGGAGATGGTTCTTCGCACCGCCGAAGCACTGCACGCGCTTGCCGTTCGAGCAGCCGCGGCCATAGATGTACTGGGCAATCGGCGTGGAGCCGACAAAGCCGATGGCCTGGACGTCCGGATCGTCGAGCAGCGCATCGACCGATTCCTTGTCGCCGTTGACGACGTTGAAAATGCCTGCCGGAAGACCGGCTTCCATGAACAGTTCGGCAAGGCGCATCGGTACGCCCGGATCACGTTCGGATGGTTTCAGGATGAAGGCATTTCCGCAAGCAATCGCCGGACCGGCCTTCCAGAGCGGGATCATGGCCGGAAAGTTGAATGGCGTGATGCCAGCAACAACGCCGAGCGGCTGGCGCATGGAGTAAGTGTCGATGCCCGTACCGGCATTGTCGGTGAACTCGCCCTTGAGCATGTGCGCCGCACCGAGGCAGACTTCCACCACTTCGAGGCCGCGCTGGATGTCGCCCTTGGCGTCGGCAATGGTCTTGCCATGTTCGCGGGCCAGCAATTCGGCCAGGCTGTCATATTCGGCTTCGACCAGTTCGACGAACTTGCGCAGGATGCGAACGCGACGCTGCGGGTTGGTCGCAGCCCAGGCTGGCTGTGCAGCCTTGGCGTTTTCGACAGCCGCGCGCACTTCTTCCTTGGTGGCGAGCGCTACCTTGCCCTGCACCGAGCCGTCGAGCGGCTGGAAGACGTCTGCCGTGCGGCCACTCTTGCCTGCCACATGCTTGCCGCCGATGAAATGTCCGATATTGCGCATCGAAGAACCTCCCTGATGATCGCTTTGAGGAGCCTGCAAAGCTCCCATCGTTGACATCATCTTGACTCTGCAAATTCATGATTGCAAGGCGATGAAAAGCGTATCCGTTGTGCAAATTTTATAGTAATCAGAATACATCCTTATGCAGAGAGCATCATGAACTGGGACGATATTCGCATATTCCTCGCTGTTGCGCGCTCTGGCCAGATTCTGGGTGCGGCCAAAAGGCTCGGCCTCAACCACACCACGGTTGCCCGACGGCTCACTGCGCTTGAAACGGCGCTGTCCACCACGCTTCTGACACGCCGCACCAACGGTTCGACGCTGACACAGGCGGGCGAGGAGTTTCTGCTCGCCGCCGAACGCATGGAAGCCGAAATGCTTTCCGCCCGCTCGCATGTCGGCAATGCGGATATTGCCGTGTCGGGCACAGTGCGTATCGGCGCGCCGGACGGGTTCGGGGTCAACTTTCTGGCGCCCCGGTTGGCGCGGCTGACACAGAAATATCCGGACCTGACCATCCAGCTCGTGCCGGTGCCGCGCTCGTTCTCACTGTCGCGCCGTGAAGCCGATATCGCGATTACGGTCGAACGTCCGGAACAAGGCAGGCTGATCGCGCGCAGGCTCGTCGATTATACGCTCGGTCTCTATGCGCATCGCAGCTATCTAGAGGCGAACGGCACGCCGGAAAACACCGATGATCTCGCCCGGCACCGGCTCATCGGCTATGTGGAGGATCTCGTCATCAACCCGTCGCTGGCCTATGCGCCGGAAATCAGCCGCGACTGGAAACCGGCCTTCGAAGTGTCGAGCGCGCTTGGACAGGTTGAGGCCGTGCGCGCCGGTGCAGGCATCGGCATATTGCACGCCTTCATCGCCCGCGCCGATCCTGATCTCGTGCCCATTCTGCCGGATCGGGTAATCCGGCGCGCCTACTGGCTCGCCTATCATGAATCTGCCCGCACATTGCGGCGCGTCACCGCCATATCGGCACTGATTTCCGAACTGGTGGAAAGCGAGAAATCGCTGTTCAGTTAAGCATGATCCCGAAAAGTGGAAGCCGGTTTTCGGATCAGATCATGCTAAATCATTTGAGCCGCATATAGGCGACCATGACGCCGACAATCATCGCAGCCGGAACGAACAAGGCGTCGAGACCGATGAAATAATGGCCGAGACCGCCGCCGACAGCACCCAGCATCAGGGACAGCCAGACCGCCACATGCTGCAGCCAGCGCCATTTCGGCGTTTCACCGCGCAGCGAACAGGCAAGATCGGCGGCAGCGTTGAAAAGCGTACCGGTCACATAGGTCACGCCGAGACGCGCAGCTCCGATGGGCTGCACCGCAGCATTCTGCGCGCCCATGGCTGCGGCAAGCAGCAGCACCGGCTGGACCAGCAATGCACCCTCGCGCCGCAGCACGCCGACCAGCAGCAGGATCGCCACCACGCTTGCCATCACATAAAGACTGCCCGCACGACCGTATGAACGCACCGCAAGCGTGCCGAAGAAGGCGCCGGAAAAGAACAGCACGATCAGGATCGCGGGAAACCAGACCAGCACAGTGCCCTGCACGCCGGGCTGTCCCGCGAGTGCGACGCCAAGCTGCGTGGTGTTGCCGCTCATGAAGGATGCGAAGAAGCCGCCCAGTTGCAGGAAAGCAATCGCATCGACGAAACCAGCCGATGCAGTCAGAACCAGACCGAGCGAAAGTTTGGAATTCGGTGTCATGGGATTGAACTTGGGAATGAAGAAACCCGGCTTGCGGGAAGCCGGGCCTGTTCAGAAGAATATTTACAAGTCAGGCGCGTTTGACGATGCGCAGGATAATCAGGAGGATGGCCGCGCCGATAAAGGCGTTGACGATCGAGGCAATCATCCCTCCACCAACGGAAAACCCGAGACGCGGCAGCAACCAGCCTGCAAAGAATGCGCCGATCACGCCGACGATGATATTGCCGATCAGGCCGAAACCACCACCCTGCACGACCTTGCCAGCCAGCCAGCCGGCGATCAGACCTACGAAAAGAAATACGAGAAGACTTCCAACATCCATGCGTTTTTCTCCCTCTCAAAACGCAACCGTTCGGTGCGCCTGAAGCGAGTTGACTATATGTTGGGCGGCGGCACAAGGGGGCGGAAGCTCCTCCCCCTGTTAAATCAGGCTACCAGATGCCTGAAAGCCGCGACGACTTCCTCGTAAACCTTGCGCTTGAAGGGAACGATCAGTTCCGGCAGCTTGACCATCGGTTTCCATTCCCAGCGGTCGAACTCGGCAGTGTGTCCGCCGGGCGGCGGGTTGATGGCGATTTCACTCTCGTCGCCTTCAAAACGATAGGCAAACCACTTCTGCGTCTGGCCGCGATACTTGCCCTTGAGCGCCTGGCCGACCAGATGCGGCGGCAGGTCGTAATTGATCCAGTCCGACGCTTCTTCGAGCAGCGATACCGACTTCATGCCGGTTTCCTCGTAAAGTTCGCGGATAGCTGCCTCGAGCGGCTCCTCGCCCTTGTCGATACCGCCCTGCGGCATCTGCCAGAGCTGGGTCGCGCCATCCATCTCGTCGCCCGGAATGACGATACGACGGCCAGCCCAGACCAGACCGGCCTTGTTCAGCACCATGAGCCCGACACAGGGACGGTAAGGCAAGCTTTCGGGATCGACGGGACCTTTGTGCTTCGACATGACATTCTCCATGATATGCAAACTTATAGCATTTCCAGCAAAAGTGCGAAGCGGTTTTGTGCAGGATAATGCGTAAAAACAAAGAGATAGAGTATTTCCAACGATTCAGTTCAAACCGGAAATACTCTACTGCCGTTCGGGGTCGCGGACCAGCGCCGAGACCGGCACGATTTCAATGCCGCGTTTCTTGACCTCATTGGCCCATTCGGCAACTGCATCGACGGTCACCGCAAAGGCCGAGCCGGTGCCGATGGCGCTGCCATTGGCACGCGCAGTCCGCTCCAGTTCATCGAGACGATCAAGGATCGCGCCGCGCTCCTGCGCCGCATCGATCAGAATATCAGCCGCCGCGAAAGGCACCGCATCGCTTCCTGCAATCCGGTCAGCCTGACTGCGCGCCGAGGTGCCGTCATCGAGATAATACAGGCCGCGCTTTCCAATCTCGCCCAGCACCGGCGAAAAGGCTTCGGTCTCGGATGTAAAACGCGCGCCCATATAATTCATCACACCGGCATAATTGGTCATCCGCGACAGCGCCCACAGCAAGAAAGCCTGGTTCTTGCTGGCACCATCATCCACCGTCAGCGTATTGCGACCGGGATTAATGCGCGGATAGTCGAAAGGCTCCATCGGCAATTGCAGCACAAGTTCATGACCGTTTTGCCGGGCTGCCTGCATCCAGCGCTGCAAACTGTTGCCCTGCGGCGCAAATCCGAGCGTGACTTCCGGCGGAAGCTTGTCGACCGCCTCCATGCTGCCGGTCTGTGACAGCCCAAGACCGCCGATGACGATGGCAATCCGCGCGCCCCGCGCGCCGGACCATCCGGCTGCATAGGCATCCATGGGGCGCAGACCGTCTGCACCACGCACCGGAAGCGGGCCGGTGGGGCTTTGCTCGACCAGCGCCTGTTCCGGCAGATGGGCAACACGCTTATCCTGCCCGGATTGATGCGTGTTCTGCACCACGACCACATTACCCTCCGCCATACCGGTGGCGGCACCTGGCATACCGGGCGGCATATCCGGCGTGACCTTGATGATGGCAGGCCCCGGCTGACCGCTTGCCCCGCGCAGCGCACTGCCGGGCGGCGGCGTATTACCGGTTACGGGCTTCGCTTCAGTCTTGTTGGCGACTGGCGCTTCGATCTGCGTCGGGTCCACGGCGGCGGTTTCGGTTTTGCGAAAAGCTGCCTGATTGTTCTGCCAGATGGCGAATACCGCGCCCCCGGCAAGGCAAAGCCCGCCTAAAATGACAAGGCCTGTCATGAACGAACGAAAAGCGCGGGAGCGTGAGCCCCCGCGCTTTTGCGGTTTCTTATCCAGTCCTAACGGGCTGTTCAGATCCAGCATGGAGCGATCAGTTCAACACACCCTTCTTCGGATCCGGCGGGAATGCGGCATTGGCCACCTCACCACGCAGGAGCTTGAAGGCTTCGTTGAGCTGGATGTCGTCCTTCGGATCAGCCGGGACATAAGCCGACGAACCAGAGCCATTGTCATCCTCGGCATTGCCCTTGATGTGGCCCTTGAGTTCGGATTCGCCGCGAACGACGTCCTCACCCTTCAGTTCCGGCGGCAAAGGCTGGTCGACCTTGATGTCGGGTGTGATGCCCTTGCCCTGGATCGACTTGCCCGACGGCGTATAATAAAGCGCCGTCGTCAGACGCAGAGAACCGTTTTCGCCAAGCGGGATGATGGTCTGCACCGAACCCTTGCCGAAGGACTGCGTGCCGAGCACCGTGGCGCGGCGATGATCCTGCAATGCACCGGCAACGATTTCCGACGCACTGGCCGAACCGCCATTGATGAGAACGATAACCGGCTTGCCGTCAGTCAGGTCGCCCTTGCGTGCATCGAAGCGCGTCACATCCTGCGGATCGCGACCACGGGTCGAGACGACTTCACCCTTGTCGAGGAAGGCGTCGGAAACAGCCACAGCCTGATCGAGCAGACCGCCCGGATTGAGGCGAAGATCCAGCACGAAGCCCTTGAGCTTTTCGGCCGGAATCTTGTCCTGAATATCCTTGATCGCCTTCTTGAGGTCTTCGGATGTCTGTTCGGTGAACGAGATGACGCGCAGATAGCCGATATCGTTCTCGACGCGATAGCGAACGGCCTTCACCTTGATGACAGCGCGTGCGATCTTCAGCGTGATCGGCTTGTCGACGCCCTGGCGCTGGATCGTCAGCTCGATAGACGAACCGATTTCACCGCGCATCTTGTCGACCGCATCGGTCAGCGAAAGACCGCGAACTTCCTGCCCGTCAATCTTGGTGATGAGATCGCCTGCCAGCACACCGGCCTTGGAAGCGGGCGTATCGTCAATCGGCGCGATGACCTTCACGAGATCGTTGTCCATCGTCACTTCGATGCCAAGACCGCCAAACTCACCCTTGGTCTGCACGCGCATGTCCTGCGCGGCTTCCGGGTTGAGATAGGAGGAATGGGGATCGAGCGAGGTCAACATGCCGTTGATCGCGCTTTCGGTCAGCTTCTTGTCGTCCGGCGGCGTCACATATTGCGCGCGCACCCGTTCGAAAATATCACCAAAAAGGGCCAGTTCCTTGTAGACATCGCTATCTTTCCCTGCCGCAAAAGCAGTGGAAGCCGGCGCGCCCTGGACCATCACCATGGCTGACGCCCCCAGAAGGGCCCCGGCGAACAGCAGCGATAGTTTACGTATCATTTTCACGTCCTTCCAGAAAGCCGTTCGGTCCACCAAGGGGCGGGATCGACGGGTTTTCCATCCTTTCGAAATTCAATGTAAAGCAATGGCGCACCATTGCCCACCTCTATCGGTGCAACACTTGCCAGAAGTTTTTCTCCCATCGCGCCGACCGGCTCTCCCGCAAGTACAAACTGGCCTTGCGATACGTCGATTCGACCCATGCCAGCCATGACGACATGATATCCATTGCCCGCGTCGAGTATCAAGAGCTGCCCGTAAGAACGGAATGTGCCTGCGTAAAGTATCACGCCATCGGAAGGTGACGTAATCGTGGCAGAAGGCAAGGTTTCAACGACCTGCCCCATCATGCTGCCGCCGACACCGTCCTTCTCGCCGAAGCGACGCATCGTCTTGCCAGCTGCAGGCAAAGCGAGCTTGCCTTGTAGCGAAGCAAAATCAATCTGGGCTCGCAGATGATTGTCGTTCGGCGTTGCTTCTCCGGCCTTTTCCCTTGCTGCGGCAAGGCGATCCGCCTCGGCCTTGCGAGCGGATTCGGCTGCATCGCGCACGCCCGCCATCTGCTTGTCGAGCCCGTCGATAAGGTCTTTCAGGCTGCCTGCCTTGGCCGCCAATTCTTCCGAACGCTGGCGCTGCGCATCGATTTCCTGTTCCGATTGCGACTGCAATTTCTTCTTCTCCTCAAGAAGAAGTGATTGCCGTTTCTGCTCTTCGGCCTGAACCGTGCGCGTCGCCTTCAGCTTTTCCTGCTCTTGCCGGATGGAGGCAGTGACCCGCTGCATATCCTTCAGGTCGCCCGTCAGCTCTTCCACCTGCTCACGCATTTCAGGCACGACAGCACCAAGAAGCACGGCGCTGCGCACTGAAGCCAGAGCATCGTCGGGCCGCACCAGAATGGCAGGCGGCGGGTTCAGCCCCATGCGCTGCAATGCGGCCAGCACCTCCGCCAGAACGCCGCGCCGTGCGCGCAGCGACGAGCGAATGCCATCTTCCTGCTCGCGCAGCGCGGTAAGCTTGTCGGCAATATCGGCAATATCCTGCTGCAGCTTCTTGTCGGTCTTGGCCGACTGGATCAGTGCTGCGGTAATGGTGGTCTGGTCCTTCTTGAGCCCGGCCACCTCGTCTTCAAGCTGTTTCAGCTTGTCGCCGGTGACGGTGAGTTCGCCGCTGAGCTTTTCATATTCGCTCGCCGCCTGATCACGCTGCTGCTGCAAGGCTTCCTGCGCAAGAACCGACGGCGCGCAGACGAACAAGCCAGCCAAAACGAGGCCAGCCTGCGTGAAAGCAAGCAATCGTGGTCTTTTGAAAAGGCGTTCAGGACTCATGCGTGTTCTATCAGGACGAAACAAGGCCAAATTCAGAGCCGAAACTAGACTGAACCCGTTAACGAACCATCAACCATAAATACCGCCGCTAACGGATCGCTGGTTAAACCGGCCTTCGCACGATAAACCGGTCGTCATGAATGCAAAAGCACTGAAAACGATGACGGAGGATTGGCGCGAAGGGCGCGGCTATGTCCATACCTATATTTGCGAGCATATCATGGCGGCAAAGCGTTCCGACCGCGCCTTCATCGTTGAAACTCTTGCTAAGGCCGGTCTGGAGATCACCCGGCAAGCAGCAGATGGCCTTACCGTTCTCATTCCCGAAAGCGGTAAGAGTTTCACGCTGAGGGGCGCAGTCTACAACCAGCCCCCATATCAGGACCTGTGATACGGATGCCCGGCCAGAATGGTGGCGGCGCGATAAAGCTGCTCGGCAATCAGGATGCGGGCGATCTGGTGCGGCCACGTCAATTCGCCCAGCGCCAGAACGAGGTCGGCGCGTGTTCGCAATGCCGGATCGTGGCCGTCCGGCCCGCCAATGGCGACGATGAGCTGGCGCTTGCCATCGTCCCGCATCCGCCCGATGCGATCCGCAAAAGCTTCCGATCCGAGCGCCTTGCCGCGCTCGTCGAGAAGGATCAAGGCAGCTCCGTTATCGAGAGCTTCATGGATGCGCTGGGCTTCTTCGGCCTTGCGCAACTCTGCCGTCTGGCCCCGGCTTTCGGGAATTTCGCTCACACCGGCGAATTCAAGCCCCAATGGCGGTCCAGCTTTCGAAAATCGGTCGAAATAACGCTCGACCAACTCCCGTTCGGGGCCGGCTTTCATCCGGCCCACGGCAAAAACACTCACACGCATGACGCTCTCAATTCATCGAACTAAAGCGTTTCACGCTTTAATCTTCTTTTTTCGCGCATGTTTTATCCCAAAACCGTTCCCACTTTTGGAAAGTACGATGCGTAGATTCTATAGTTTAGAGCGACCTTTGTGCGTCCTTAAGGACGCACGGCGCTCTAATGCACCAATCCCGGCGCACGTTCGGTGTCGAACGCGTCGAAACCCTCGTCGAGCCAGATCTTCTCGAGATTGTAGAAGTCACGGACTTCCGGTCGGAAGACATGGACGATGATGTCGCCGGTGTCGATGAGAACCCAGTCGCCACTCTCGAGACCTTCGACCCGTATATCCTTGCAGCCTGCTTCACGCAGAGCCTGCAGGAGATGGTCGGCAACCGCCGTCACATGGCGATGCGAACGGCCCGACGCGACGATCATATAATCGCCGATCGTTGATCTTCCGCGAATGTCGATGGGGATGATGGATTCTGCCTTGGAGTTTTCGAGACTGGCCAAGGCCGCGTCGAAGGTCTGGGACACGAGATTGGACTCGTCCATCCTGACCGTTGAAGGCGCGTGATGAGCCTTCTTCTCAATTGCTGTTCTCAGTGTATTCCCTTTCTCAGCAGAACAACGCCGTGTGGCAGTTATAAGCACCACACTCCCTAAAATAGGCAGAGTCCCTGTTTTGTTTCAAGACTATCGGCTTTTCCAAACCGTTCACTTTTTCAGTTTATCCGCCCGTTTTGCATATATCTTGTCGAAATCGTCATGAAAGCATCAAGATCATGTACGGGATTTGCGGATCGCGCTGGATGAGAGCGACGAACGCGGTCCATGGATGAAGGTCCAGGCCGGAGGTGTGCGACGCGCCAGCATCGGCGCATATTGTTCATCGACGCGACTGTCGGAGAATGTCTGCGCCATGCGTGACGACAGATAGGCCAGCGTCGAACCCGGCCGGTCGATAACCGCAATCGGAAAATTCTGCGCAATCTCGCGCCAGCGCTGCCAGCGATGGAAGGAGGCGAGATTATCCGCCCCCATCACCCAGACAAAATGGACGCCGGGATTGGCATCGCGGATGAGCGCCAGTGTATCCGCCGTATAACGCACGTTGAAGGCTGCCTCGAGCGCCGTCACCTTGATGCGCGGATCGGATGCAATTTCCTCGCTCAGTTTCAATCGATCGGCAAGCGGCGCCAGTTCGCGACTGTCCTTCAGCGGATTGCCGGGCGTCACCATCCACCAGAGCTGGTCGAGCTTGAGCCGCCGGATTGCGATTTCCGCCACCAGCGCGTGCCCGCCATGCGGCGGGTTGAACGAGCCGCCGAACAGCCCGACCGCCATGCCCTTCTCGACATAAGGCATGCGCAGATAATGCGCATCGACACCAGGATATTGCGCCTTCAATGCGGAAAGCCCGAAGCCGAATTTCATTCGAACCTAACCACGGATCTGACCGTCACCGCGAACGCGATATTTGAACGAGGTCAGCTGCTCCACGCCGACCGGTCCACGCGCATGCATCTTGCCGGTGGCAATGCCGATTTCCGCGCCCATGCCGAACTCGCCGCCATCGGCAAATTGCGTCGAGGCATTGTGCAGGAGAATGGCGGAGTCGATCTCGTTGAAGAAGCGCGCAACCGCTGCCGCATCCTCAGCCACGACAGCTTCCGTATGGTGCGAGGAATAGCGGTTGATGTGCTCAATGGCGCCCGAAATACCGTCAACCAGCGCAACGGAAATGATCGCGTCGAGATATTCGGTCGACCAGTCCTCTTCGGTTGCAGGCTTTGCTGCCGGATAGAGCGCCAGCACGTCCGCACTCCCGCGAATTTCACAACTCTTGGCAGCCAAGTCTTCAAGGATCGGCACCAGATGCATCGCAGCTGCGGCACGATCGACCAGAAGCGTTTCCGCCGCGCCGCAAATGCCGGTGCGCCGCATCTTGGCATCGACCGCAATCTTGCGGGCCATGTCGAGATCGGCGGACTTGTCGATATAAAGATGGCAAATGCCTTCCAGATGCGCGAAGACCGGCACCCGCGCTTCCGACTGAACGCGCGCAACAAGGCTTTTTCCACCACGCGGCACGATCACATCAATCGCACCGTCCAGACCTTTCAGCATTTCACCAACAGCGGCCCGGTCGGTCACTGGCACGATCTGGATCGCATCGGCTGGCAGGCCGGCTGCTTCGAGCCCCCTGACCAGTGCTTTATGAATGGCAGCCGACGAATGCGCCGAATCCGAACCGCCACGCAGGATAACGGCATTGCCTGCCTTGAGGCACAGCGCACCGGCATCCGCAGTCACATTGGGGCGGCTTTCATAAATGACGCCGATCACACCGAGCGGCGTGCGCACGCGTTCGATATGGAGCCCGTTCGGACGATCCCATTCGGCAATCACTTCGCCCACCGGATCAGGCAGGGCTGCGATAGCGCGAATACCGTCAGCGATGGCACTGATCCGGCCGTCATCGAGCGCCAGCCGGTCAACGAAAGAGGCTGCCATGCCGTTCTTTTCCGCATTGGCCAGATCAAGCTTGTTGGCTTCAAGAATATCGCCACGCGCTTCAAGCATCGCATCGGCGGCAGCAATCAGCGCCCTGTTCTTCTGTTCAGTGGTAGCGATGGAAAGAGGGGCTGCGGCAGCGCGCGCCTTGCGGCCCACTTCCGCCATCACTGCAGCAATGTCGTTTGCCGTTTCTGCCTTGGTCAGCATCCCATCTCTCCTATGCGACTTCTGCATTGCTGGCAGCACGCACAACCAGATCATTGCGATGGATCATCGCCGCGCGAGCATCATAGCCAAGAATTTCACTGATCTCATCGCTTTTATGGCCTGCGATCTTGCGCGCGTCCTCGGCATCATAAGCGATCAGTCCGCGCGCGATTTCGCGTCCGTCCTCGTTCAGCACCGCAACCGTATCGCCACGCTCGAACTGGCCGTCGATTTCCTTCACGCCCGCTGGCAAAAGCGACTTGCCCGATTTCAGCGCCTTGGCCGCACCGGCATCCACCGTCAAACGGCCGGCCGGTTCAAGATTGCCGGAAATCCAGGTTTTCCAGGCATTGACCGGCGCACGCGCCGGTTCAAACAACGTTGCGCGCTCCCCGCGATCAATTGCCGAAAGCGGGCCGAAACGCGTGCCCGAGGTAATAATCATCGCGGTCCCTGCCGCATTGGCGATCTTGCCCGCGTCGAGCTTCGTCTTCATGCCGCCGCGCGACAGTTCCGACGCCGCCGCTCCCGCCATGGCCTCGATCTGCGGGGTGATGGTTTCGACCAGCGGCAGAAACTCGGCGTCCGGGTTCTTGTGGGGCGGGGCCGTATAAAGCCCGTCAATATCCGACAGCAGGACAAGCAGGTCCGCGCCCATCATGGTCGCTACACGTGCGGCCAGACGATCATTGTCACCATAACGAATTTCGGTGGTTGCCACCGTATCGTTCTCGTTGATGACCGGCACGGCCTTCAGCTTCAACAGCGTCTCGATGGTCGCGCGCGCGTTGAGATAGCGGCGGCGCTCCTCGGTGTCGGACAGCGTGACGAGAATCTGGCCTGAACGGATGGAATGACCGCCAAGTACATCGGCATAGGCCTTGGCGAGCGCGATCTGGCCTGCGGCGGCTGCGGCCTGACTTTCCTCAAGTTTCAGCGCCTTCTTCGGCAGCCCCAGAACGGTGCGTCCAAGTGCAATAGCACCGGAAGAAACCACCAGCACCTCGACGCCTGCATGATGCAGAGCGGCAATGTCCTGCCCGAGGCTTTCCAGCCAGTCCCGCTTGAGACCGGCTGCTCGATCCACAAGAAGGGCGGACCCGATTTTAACAACGATGCGGCGATAGTTTTTCAGTTGCTTCAGCATGCCTTCATTCCCCTCGCCGCATCCAAAGCGCATCCCGAAAAGTGTGAAACGGTTTTCGGACAAGATGCGCGCCCAAATAAAATCCGACGCTTATTCTTCGGCTTCCGCCGTACCGGCCTCTGCGGCGCGGCTCTGGTCGATGACGCTTGCGAGCTGGCGCAGAGCATCGTTCAGACCTTCATGGCTGACGGCTGAAAGCAGCAGCGGGTCGCGCCCACATGCCTTTTTCAGCGCCTTGACCTTGGCCTTGCGCGCTTCAGGATCAAGCGTATCAATCTGCGACAGCGCAACGATTTCCGGCTTGTCGGCAAGCCCGTGTTCATAGGCCTCAAGCTCACCACGAATGACCTGATAGGCCTTGGCGACATCTTCTTCCTGCGCCGAAACCAGATGCAGCAGAACGCGCGTGCGCTCGACATGGCCGAGGAAACGGTCGCCAAGACCGACGCCTTCACTCGCACCTTCGATCAAGCCCGGAATATCGGCGATGACGAATTCGCGGCCATCCACGCGGGCGACGCCCAGATTGGGATGCAGCGTGGTGAACGGATAATCGGCAATCTTCGGCTTGGCAGCTGTCACACTTGCAAGGAAGGTGGATTTTCCGGCATTGGGCAGACCGACCAGACCAGCATCGGCGATCAGTTTCAGGCGCAGCCAGATGGTGCGCTCGATGCCTTCCTGTCCGGGATTGGCGCGGCGCGGCGCGCGATTGGTCGAGGTCGTGAAATGCAGATTGCCGAAGCCACCATTGCCGCCCTTGGCCAGCCGGTAGCGCTGGCCGATTTCGGTGATATCGCAGATCAGCGTTTCGTCGTCTTCCTCGAAAATCTGCGTGCCGACCGGCACCTTGAGAATAACGTCGTCGCCCTTGCCGCCCGTCATGTTGCGGCCCATGCCATGCATGCCGGTCTTGGCCCGGAAATGCTGCTGATAGCGATAATCGATCAGCGTGTTGAGGCCGTTTACAGCCTCGACCCAGACATCGCCGCCGCGTCCACCATCACCGCCATCGGGGCCGCCGAATTCGAGAAATTTCTCGCGGCGGAACGAAACCGCCCCCGCACCGCCATTGCCGGAGCGGATGTAGATCTTTGCCTGATCGAGAAACTTCATCTGAACGTAACCTTCTTGGATGCCCGCACTCTGGCGGGCTTTTGGGCGGCAGACGCCCTGAATATTGTTACATGCGGGCCTGTGCCCGCATGTGGTGTGTTGCAATTACAGCAAAAGCGGCCTCCTGCAAACAGTCGAGGAGGCCAGATTTCATCCGAGTTTGTCTTTCCAGACCGGATCGGTGAAATCGATATAGATCAATTCCTGATCCAGATACTGGCCCTGCACGTAAAGTGACTTGGGTTCGACACCGAAAGTCTTGAAACCGAGCGCATAATAGACGCGCTTGGCGGCTTCATTCGTGGCCACCACCTTGGCATCCAGAACGACGACCTGCTTTGCGGCATGGTCGATGACCTTGCTGACGAGAGCCTTGCCCAAGTCCAGCCCGCGCGCTTCGGGGGCCACATAGACACCCCAGAGCGTGCCGCGATGGCGTTCGGACTTGCGGTCGTGGCGGAAAAGGCCAGCCGTTCCCAGCAGGTTTTCACCGTCGAAGGCACCGAAAACCACATTGCCGTCCACCTGCTCCAGACGGCGTGCGAACACGCTGTCCGAATAGGCATTCTCTTCTTCGAAACTCGAACCGAAGGCCATTGGCGCACGCTGCAAAGCGCTTAATCTTATGGCTCGATAGCGATGCAGATCGCCCTTTTCGAGCGCACGCACCACGATCTTCTCGCGTGCGATTGCATGAGTATCCATCATTTCATTCCCCGTTATTGTTGGTCCTGCGACCTATAAGGTTTGGCACGCAGGACCTTTTGTTTACGACTGCCAGCTTCTCAGCCCGATCCAGGTGCGACGATCAAGGACATAGCGCTCGACCGGCACATTGCCTGCGGCAAGCGAATCCGCCATGCCCATGCTGCTGAACTGGAACCCGCACTTGTGGATCACCCGGCGGGAGCCGCCATTGCTGGCCCGGCACGAGACATGCAGCCGCTCGATGGCAGTTGCACGGAAAGCCAAATCGATCAGGGCGTGAGCGGCCTCGGTGGCAAAGCCGTGCCCCCAATAGGGCTCACCCAGCCAGTAGCCGATTTCCAGCCCCTCGCCATGCTTATGCGCATGAATGCCGCAGCAGCCCATAAAGATGCCGGTTTCCGCTTGCGTGATGGCGTAGATGCAATTGCCCATCTCGCCTTTTCGCACGCGCTCGACAAAATCGACCGCATTTTCACGCGTGTATGGATGCGGCATGCGGGCAAGCATACCGGAGACGCGGGCGTTATTGGCAAGATAGGAAATCGCATCCACGTCTTCGACATGCGGCGGGCGCAGGACCAGCCTTTCAGTGACGAGGACAGGACAGTCTAGTTCATAAGCCAGATCGGGGGCCAGATCATCTGCCAGACTGGTCGCCAAGCCGACAGCCTGGCCGGGCGACAGATCGGTGTAACTGTCTCTTCTTTCGCTACTGCTTGCGTCGTAACAATCTTCTTCCAGAACTTCGACAACCATTTTTCGTTCCTCCAGATGCAAAAAGGGAAGATGGTGGCCCCATCTTCCCTTCGATCTTTTGGCTAGGCTGCCATTTGCACCGGGTCCGATGGGACGCCGGTGCTTTAGAGAGTGCCCGGCTTACTCTGCTGCTTCCGCGATCGGGTCTACCGATACGTACGTGCGGCCGTTGGCTTTCGTACGGAAAGATACAGAACCGTTCGTGGTTGCAAAAATCGTGTGGTCCTTGCCGAGGCCAACATTGGCGCCCGGATGCCACTTCGTGCCGCGTTGGCGCACGATGATGTTGCCGGCGAGCACAGCTTCGCCGCCAAACTTCTTCACGCCAAGGCGTTTGGATTCTGAATCGCGACCGTTACGCGAGGAACCGCCAGCTTTTTTGTGTGCCATTGGTGTTCTCCTTTAATCTCTCTACTTACTCAGCCGACTCGGCCTTGGCTGCTGCCTTCTTAGGCGCTGCCTTCGGAGCCTTCTTCTCGGCGGCCTTCTTGGAAGGCTTTGCGCCGTCGGTGAGGATCTCCGAGATACGGATGGTCGTCAGTTCCTGACGATGACCGCGGGTGCGCTTCGAATTCTGACGACGACGCTTCTTGAACGCGATGACCTTGCGGGCACGGCCCTGTTCGACGACTTCGGCGGTGACAATAGCACCGGCGACGGTCGGGGCGCCAATGGTCGAGCCGACCATCAGAACTTCTGCGAATTCTACGATGTCACCGGCTTCGCCAGCAACTTTTTCGACCTTGATGAGGTCGTTTGCGGCAACGCGATACTGCTTGCCACCGGTCTTGATGACTGCGAACATTTGTTGTCCTTTCGGTTGTTCGGTCCGGCTCTCATTTCCACGACATTGGCGTCGAAGTGATGGGCCGTCTTTTTATCAGTCGGTTGATGAGCGGGCTTTTGGCCCCTGATCGCAGCCCGGAAAAGTCCGAAATCTGCAATCAAAACAATAGGCGCGGACTACCCCACGCCTAAGGTCTGGTGCTTATAGGTGTGAAGCGGCAGAAAAGTCAACAATTTTCACAACGGAATGCAAATTAGGTCTTGTCTAATTGCCTCTGGCTCGTTAATGAGCCGCTACACACTTAGCATTCGCTTTAGATGCTTTTCAACGGCGCGATTTTTATAGATCGTTTTACCGTAGTGCACAATGCGGAGAGGTGGCTGAGTGGTCGAAAGTACCGCACTCGAAATGCGGCGTGGGGGTAACTCCACCGTGGGTTCGAATCCCACCCTCTCCGCCATATCACTTCAAGGTTGCGTGTCTTCCTGACAGGTATTCTCGGGCTTGCAGACCAGTCCGGCCTGCGCCAGCAGACCAGCTACGCCATCACGTGCGCCCAGCCCCTCGGGGTCGCACAGATATTCCATGTGATCATTCAAATATCCGGCCATAGGCGCACGCCAGTCAGGCGAGGTTTCGATCATCTGTTCAGATGTATAAAGCAGATATTCGACATATGCCCCATAGGCCGTGAGCTGCGTCGTGCCTCTCAGCGCACAATAATCGGCCTGGGCCAGCTCGGGCTTTTGCACCGTCAGATTCAGAAACTCGCGATATATTTCGCGCGCTGTCTGGTCGCGCTGAATGAGATCAGCCTGACCGACCTGATAGGGAATGATAACCAGCGCCGAGAGCGCGGCAAAGGCTGTAGCAATCCCGCCCAGAGCGGTTAACGGTTCAGTATTACGCCGCAACCAGTTCCACATGTTCAGACCTTGGGTTGCTCATGGGTGGCACAATGGATACCACCGCCAACCTCACCCACTGGATCGATATTCAATGTAACAATCTCCCGACCGGGATACAGTTTTGCAAGAATAGCAGCAGCCCGTTCATCGGCTTTACGATCCCCGAACTCGGCAGCTATCACCGCGCCGTTACAAACGTAGTAATTGACATAGGAAGACACGAAATCGTGGCTTTTCGAGCGGATATTATAAGGCTCCGGCAGAATAACCATATCGAGTTTGCGACCCTCAGCATCGGTGGCTGCGGCCAGAATGTCGTGCGTTTCGAAGGCAGCAGCCGACCAGGGGTCGTCGGGATCGATCTTATCTCCCATCTGGATTACCAGCTGTCCCGGCTTAACAAAACGGGCAAGCGCATCGATATGATAATCGGTGATATCGGCACCAATGATTCCGGGCGCCCAGATCATCTTGCGGGCGCCCATCGTATCCAGCAGCATCTTCTCGATTTCCGCTTTGCTGCCCCGATTGCGATTGCCATTGACGAAGGTGCTTTCATGAGCGATCAGCGTGCCATGGCCGTCGGTTTCAACACCGCCGGCTTCCCCCACCAGCCCGGTGTCGAAAACCTGCAACCCCAGCCGTTCGGCTATCCGCGCGGCGATCTGACCGTCTGCCCCATGGGTCTGCTTGTTGCCCCAACCGTTGAAGTTGAACTGCGTGACGGCGAGACCACCCTTGCCATTCACGACAAAGGAGGGACCGGAATCACGGCACCACAAATCATCGGTTGGAATGTCCCATAATTCCACATTCCGCGACACAAGCTTGCGAACTGCGCGGTGGTGCTGTGCCGCCGCCAGCATCACGACCGGCTCGAATTCAGCAATGGTGTTGGCGATTTTCGCGATCGTTTTCTGAATGTCATCCAGAAAATCAGGATCGTCATAGACCGTCGGATTCACCGGCCATTGCATGAAAGTGCGTTCATGCGGTTCTGTTTCTTCCGGATACCAAAAACCGGCAGAACGAGCCGATTGACCTTCAGCCTGCCCTCTCTGTGACTGCGTAGACATAGCAACGGCAGCAGCGGCAGCACCCAACAAGGTTTGGCGACGGGTCATCATCGTATCACCATGAAAATAAAAAGGAAAAAATGTATTTTAGAGCATCTTTATATACGGTAGAGCGACCCGGTCTTGCTGTCAACAAAGGCCCGCTTCTCCGCGACACGTAAACCATGCTAGAAGCGTATCATGACTGTGTTATCCGCCGTTACTCCCGTCTATCACCCTCCGCTGGAACCCTACCTCTCGATCCTTCATCGCGATGCAGGCTTTCTCGTGCTGGATAAGCCGAGCGGCCTCTTATCCGTACCGGGGCGTCACCCTGCATTGTCGGACAGTCTCGCAACACGCGTTCAGGAACAGTTTCCGCAAGCCCAGATGATCAATCGTCTCGACAAGGACACGTCGGGCCTTGTGCTGATGTCGCTCAACCGCAAGGCACATGCTGCCATCGCCTCGCAGTTTGAAGCGCGGACGACGCAAAAATCCTACGTCGCGGTGGTCTGGGGGCTTGTCGAAGATGACGAAGGGCTGATCGACCTGCCTCTGGCCATAGACCCCGACAACAAACCGCGTCATCGTGTCGACCGTGAAAATGGCAAACCAGCACAAACCCGTTGGCGGGTTCTGGATCGGGACGAGAACACAACGCGTCTGCGGCTCCATCCCCTCACAGGGCGCACGCACCAGCTGCGTGTACATATGAAAGCGCTCGGCCACGTGATCCTTGGCGACGAATTCTATGCCGAAGGTGAAGCGCTGGCTGCTGCAGATCGCCTTCTGCTGCACGCGGAAGAATTGTCTTTCCAGCATCCCGATGGTCGTTCCGTGACCTTTACCGCGCCCTGCCCCTTCTGAGAGCATCCATGTCGCAGAAAATCGATACATCGGAACTGGTCGTTGATTTCGTCGGAGGCGCTGTCGGCCACCGGTTTCGTTCCGGCGAAGGACGCGGACAGGCTCTCGCCAAGGCCGCAGGTCTGACACGCGATGCCACGCCGGAAATCGTGGATGCGACGGCGGGGCTCGGACGCGACGCATTTCTGCTGGCATCGCTGGGTGCAAAGGTAACTTTGATCGAGCGTTCCGAAAAGATGCACGCTCTTCTCGCTGAAGGGCTGGCGCGCGCTGCTGAAGAAGGCGGTCGCTATGCCGAGACTGTCGCGCGCATGACACTTCTGCTGGGTGATTCCAGCCTGCTCCTGCCGGATCTGAAGCCGCAGGTCGTGCTGGTTGACCCGATGCACCCTCCGCGCGGGAACAGTGCGCTCGTCAAAAAGGAAATGCGGCAAATCCGCGAGATCGTCGGCACAGATCCGGATGCCGAAAGACTGATGCAAGTGGCGCTGGAAGCCGCGCAGAACCGCGTGGTGCTGAAATGGCCCCTGCGTGCCGACCCAATGGTCGGATTGCGCAAACCTTCCCACCAGATACTCGGCAAAAGCACGCGCTATGATGTGTTCGTCAAAGCCAAGCTGAGTTGAACATCATGCAGCAATTATGACTGGTCGCTCCCGCCTGTAGTGGATCCGCGCAACATTTCGCCGGAATAGACACTGAGGCCATTGCGCCCTTTCGCCTTGGCGTCATACATGGCCGCATCCGCAGCCGCCAAGAGTTCCCCCGCCGCACCGCCATGTCTTGGGAAACAGGCGACGCCGATACTGCAGGTGACCTCCAGACATGCCCCGTCCAGTTCGACCGGCTCGCTGATCTTCCGCCTGATTTCGTCCAGCCGGGAGCAAAAATCACCTTCATCCGCCTGCAAAACCAGAATGAATTCATCGCCTCCCATGCGACCGGCTAGTTCACCGTCGCGCAGGAGCACCGAAATCCGTCCGGCAATCCGTTGCAGGAGCTTGTCTCCCGCTGCATGGCCGAGCGTATCGTTGACCGGTTTGAACTGATCCAGATCGAGAAAGCCAACAGCCACCCTCCGAGATCGGGAAGCTGCCTGTTGGAGAATCTCGTCGAGCCTTCGCTCCAGGAAGGCCCTGTTCGCCAGTCCCGTCAGCGTATCGTGTTCGGCCAGATAGCGGATGCGCTCATCGGCAATGCGCCTGTCTATGGCAATGCCGGTCAGCCTCGCTGCAGTAGTGAAAAACTCCCTGAGATCAAGGTCTTTCGAAGCGTCAACATCGGCCACCAAGCCTAGAAAACCGTGCCCCTCAGCGTCCGCAGACGGAATCTCGATGCAGAATATGGTTTGGCTGTCTGGAAGCAATGTCCTCAACACCACTTCGAGACTCGCGGCAGAAAGCGGCTCAAGCCCACCTCTCAAACCGGTCACCAGTTGAGGCAGCGAAGGCGCGGATATGACGACTTCGTCAGTCGTTTCCCCGGTAACCATGGCAACACAGTGAACACCAGCTGTAATATCTTCCAGCAAATGTGCCAGCTGATCGACAAATTCCGGTATGGCAACCGCGCTGACCGTCATTTCCAGAATACGGGCCTGAACCTGCATGAAGCGTTCAGCCCTTTTCTTGATGGAAATGTCACGAGACACACCCACGACGCCGATAATATTGCCGCTTCTATCGCGCAAAGGCACGCGCGAGATCATGAGCCAGCGATCAGCCCCGCCGCGCATGGCGCGTTCTTCATAACCGAGATCCGGCTGGCCGCTTTCCATGACCTGCTTTTCGATTTCGGAAATGCGAGCAGTGATCGCAGCTTCACCATGAATTTCGAAGTCGGTCAGTCCGACCAGATCTCTGATGTCCGATAGTCCGTTGTTGCGAACCACAGCATCATTGGCAAACAGGAACCGACCCTGCAGGTCCTTGGCATAGATGAAATCTGGCACGTGATTGATCATTGCGACGAGCCAATTGAGCTGCTCTTCGCCTGCACAGGCGTGATCGCCCGGGTTCAGTTGTGATGGCTGACACCCCGCGTGAGCAGGATGTAGATCACCCTCATTCTTATCGGCATCTTGCAATGCCTTATTTGCCAGACCTTTAATGGATAGAGCCCCTCCATGCTTTCATGACCATATTAGCAATCTTTTGATTAGTGGGAATGGCATAAAACGGTCGTACCATCGCTTTGCGTCACATCCGATACTCTTTTCCGTGACTTTACGTGTGGTGTGCAAACTGCCAACATCACTCCGGAGTACAACCATTTAGGTTTCCGGTAACGGGGACGAACATCCAGTTTCATTTAGGCAGTTCTTTCACAACAAAACATTCCGATGACGAGGTCTCATGAAACAAGGCATCGACCTGACAACAGCCCCGATCAATCAGGCTTTGCTGCTTTTTGCGTTGCCGACGCTTGGCTCTTCCATATTGCAATCGGCCAACGGTTCGATCGATACGATCTGGATCGGCCAGTTGCTGGGCGAGAATGCACTTGCTGCGACGACAAACGGCAACCTGGTCATGTTTCTGCTAACCGCCTTTGTCTTCGGTTTCGGCATGGCATCGACGATCCTGATCGGACAGGCATTCGGGCGGCGTGATGTCGAGACAGCGCGCGCAATAGCGGGCACCACGGTTGGTACTTTCGTGCCGCTTAGCATTGTCGTCGCCATCATCGGCTGGCTACTCGCCCCAAAGGTGTTGGATTTGCTCGGAACGCCTGAAGCAATTGAACCGCTGGCGCGCGCGTTTCTGCAAGTTACGTTCCTCGCCATGCCGGCGATTCTGATGCAGACGACATTGATGATGGCATTGCGCGGCAGCGGCGACGCCATGACCCCGCTCATATTCATGGGAATGGCCGTTCTTTTGGATATAGCGCTCAATCCCCTTTTCATTCTGGGCTGGGGGCCGTTGCCCGCACTCGGTATCGCAGGGTCTGCCCTGGCGACGGCTGCCGCCAATTACATAAGCCTCGCAGCGATGCTTTATTATATCTACTACCGTGATCTGCCTTTGCGCCTGCGCGGCGAGGAATTATGGCTTCTAGTTCCGGACCGGGAATTACTGCAGCTGATCTTCACCAAAGGACTGCCAATGGGCGTCCAGATGATTGTGGTTTCCAGTTCGATGCTGACCATGATGCGGCTGGTCAATCAGGAGGGGGTCGATACGACAGCCGCCTTCGGCGCTACGCAGCAGCTCTGGACTTATGTGCAGATGCCGGCAATGGCGCTTGGCGCTGCTGTCAGCGCCATGGCTGCCCAGAATATCGGTGCGGGAAAATGGGATCGCGTGAGTTCGATAACGCGTATAGGGGCGATTTATGCAGTTCTGATGACGGGAGCCCTGGTTGTGCTGCTGCTTCTCGCGGATCGACAGGCCATGCAGATATTTCTCGGCGCGGACAGTCCGGCAATCGCGATAGGCCAGCACATCGGGCAGATCGCGACCTGGGGCTTCATCGCCTTCGGCGTATCGATGGTTCTTTTCGGAACTGTAAGAGCAAACGGCCAGGTTATCTGGCCGCTCATCATTCTCTTCGTATCCATGTACCCGGTGCGTCTCGGTGTCGCCATTGGTCTGCGTGAACAGTTTGGTTCCGATGCGCTCTGGCTGAGTTTTCCAGCTGCAATGGTATCAACCCTGCTGATGGCGACGGTCCTTTATTTTCACGGCGGATGGAAAAAGAACTCATCGATGCATATCGACGCCCACGAACTTCAAGGGGAAGCGGCTTGTGTATCGCAATCGACAGAAGCCGCCCCATCGAGCAATGCGCTTGCTCCCAATGCTCCGCTTGTGGTGGAAGTCGAGCCCGGGACGTAAAGTTCCTGTTCAACCGATGGACCGCATACAGTTCACGCTCCGTCAAGGCTACACAAACGATAGGCTGGTTGGGTTATTGTTTCACAAGCTTCACCTGCAAGGGCACGGGGCGTGACACGATCCCCGTCTGTACGACGAAAGGAATCCTTCATGCTCCAACTAAGACCTATGCGAGAGGATGAGTTCCCGACTTATCTCGGCTATTTCATTCCTGACTACGCAGCGGAGGTTGCATCAAGTTATCGTCTTTCCGACGTAGCCGCTCTTGATCAGGTAAAACGAGAAATGGCTTCGGACTTGCCCGACGGTGTCAATACGACTGACCAGATCTTGCTGTGTTTGATCGACCCTGCCTGCAGTCCGGAAAAGCTTCTCGGCTATCTCTGGTACAAACAGGATCCAGCGAAACAGGTAGCATTCATTATGGACTTTTACATCTTTCCCTCTTTACAGGGGAAGGGATACGGCAAGCTGGCCTTAACAACCCTGGAGGTCGACTTAAAGCGTCAAGGCTTTCAGCAAATCAAGCTCCGCGTCGCCGCTGACAACGCGCGTGCCAGGCATGTTTATGATGCAACGGGATTTCATGTGACGGGTATCAATATGAATAAGTCCCTCACTTAGTGGGCATTGGGAGCCAGGCTTCCGGACACACTCGATTTTTCATACGATGACTGATAGCTGAGGTTGTTACGCCGAGCTCGATTGCAGCCATTTTCATGCTTTTGCGGCGTACGATTGTCACGAATATGTTGAGATCAGCCAGCGCGGAGCGATCGAGGTTCACGATTGTCTTCCTTTGATAACGAGGCTGTTTGATAGCTTAAGCAGATCAGTTTGTCGTTATGGTTGGGACGGGGAGGTTTTGCAGCTGCCTAGGCTGCTTTGGTCAAAAAAAAGCCCGCGTTGCGGCGGGTTTTGATTTGGTTTTTGGCTGGTGCCTGGTTGCGTTGTCGGGGGATTGTTACGCTGGATCGTTTCTTTTTGCTGCCCACCCTTGGGGTTATGAGCGCGCTGCGGTGCGTGCGTATAGAACTCGCTTCCGTGCATCGATATTAGGTCGAACGGTCTTCTGCGAGAAGAAGGAGCCAGCTCGCAAAGATACGAACATCGGATATGATCGAGAGATTTATGTATTTTCGTGGGAATTTGGTTGCGGGGGCAGGATTTGAACCTGCGGCCTTCAGGTTATGAGCCTGACGAGCTACCGGGCTGCTCCACCCCGCGCTATGGGTGTTTTGTATGTATTTGAGAAGATAGTTTGATTTGTGTTCTTGGCAGACCTGGCAGCGACCTACTCTCCCGTGTCTTAAGACAAAGTACCATTGGCGCTGGAGCGTTTCACGGCCGAGTTCGGAATGGGATCGGGTGCAGCCGCTCCGCCATAACCACCAGGTCGGCGAAGAACACAAATTTGAGAAGCTGGTTGTCTTTCGTGCAGATAAATCAGCGATAAACGCTGATAAACAATAAGCACACGACTGTGTGCCGGCGCCTTTGCGCCGCCCACCCGGAGCCATTCACGAAGTGAATAAGGCGTGAGGGGCAAAGTTTTCATCAAGCTACGCTTGATGGATATTGTAAATGGGAGTGATCAAGTCGATCGAGCTATTAGTACCGGTAAGCTACATGCGTTGCCGCACTTCCACACCCGGCCTATCAACGTGGTAGTCTTCCACGGCTCTGATAGGGAATACTCGTTTTTAGGTGGGTTTCCCGCTTAGATGCCTTCAGCGGTTATCCCGTCCGTATATAGCTACCCTGCTATGCCGTTGGCACGACAACAGGTCCACCAGAGATACGTCCATCCCGGTCCTCTCGTACTAGGGACAGATCCTATCAATATTCCTACACCCACGGCAGATAGGGACCGAACTGTCTCACGACGTTCTGAACCCAACTCACGTACCGCTTTAAATGGCGAACAGCCATACCCTTGGGACCTGCTCCAGCCCCAGGATGCGATGAGTCGACATCGAGGTGCCAAACAACCCCGTCGATATGGACTCTTGGGGGTCATCAGCCTGTTATCCCCGGCGTACCTTTTATCCGTTGAGCGATGGCCCTTCCACGCGGGACCACCGGATCACTATGACCGACTTTCGTCTCTGCTCGACTTGTCAGTCTTGCAGTCAGGCAGGCTTATGCCATTGCACTCGACGAACGATTTCCGACCGTTCTGAGCCTACCATCGCGCGCCTCCGTTACTCTTTAGGAGGCGACCGCCCCAGTCAAACTACCCACCATACACGGTCCTGGACCCGGATAACGGGCCGCAGTTAGACATCCATATAGGCAAGGGTGGTATTTCAAGGATGACTCCACAATGGCTGGCGCCACTGCTTCAAAGTCTACCACCTATCCTACACATGCCGACACGAATGCCAGTGTAAAGCTATAGTAAAGGTGCACGGGGTCTTTCCGTCTAACCGCAGGAACCCCGCATCTTCACGGGGAATTCAATTTCACTGAGTCTGCGTTGGAGACAGCGGGGAAGTCGTTACGCCATTCGTGCAGGTCGGAACTTACCCGACAAGGAATTTCGCTACCTTAGGACCGTTATAGTTACGGCCGCCGTTTACTGGGGCTTCAATTCAATGCTTGCACATCTCCTCTTAACCTTCCAGCACCGGGCAGGCGTCAGACCCTATACGTCGTCTTGCGACTTCGCAGAGCCCTGTGTTTTTGGTAAACAGTCGCTACCCCCTGGTCTGTGCCACCCCCACCTAGTTGCCTAAATGGAGGTCACGCTTCTTCCGAAGTTACGCGTGCATTTTGCCGAGTTCCTTCAACGCAGTTCTCTCAAGCGCCTTGGTATTCTCTACCAGTCCACCAGTGTCGGTTTAGGGTACGGTCTATATGCAGGAGCTATTTCCTGGAACCGCTTCGCTGCAAGATCAATCCAATAAGACCTTACAACACACGCGATCCGTCACTACCTGCAGGCCCACGAATATTAACGTGGTTCCCATCGACTACGCCTTTCGGCCTCGCCTTAGGGGCCGGCTAACCCTGCTCAGATTAACTTTAAGCAGGAACCCTTGGACTTTCGGCGAGGGAGTCTCTCACTCCCTTTATCGTTACTCATGTCAGCATTCTCACTTCCGATACCTCCAGGATGTCTCACGACTGTCCCTTCACAGGCTTACGGAACGCTCCGCTACCACGCACAAATGTGCATCCACAGCTTCGGTGTATGGCTTTAGC